>JADGBM010000010.1 GCA_015231515.1 Desulfobulbaceae bacterium | reverse complement strand
CCATAATTCCCACCTGGCTCAGTAAACATGAAAACATATTTCACATTGGTGAATTTACGCAGCTCAATTATTTGATGAAGCGACTCACTCACCCATTCGACATAACGAAGCATATCATCCGGATAGGTCGGCAGATGCTGATCCCGGTTCCAGATTACATCCCGGGCAAACCACCAGCCCATATTCAAGGCGACATCTACATTGCGCTTCTGCATATCTGCCAACCAGGCATACAGGGCCTTCATTTTAACTGACTGCCAATCCGGCGATGTCCAGACCTCCTCACCCATCGCCCAATCGGGACGATAAAAAGTCCTGGCAATGTGCAGCCCAGACTGCTCAACACGCTGCATCTCAATCGCCCTGAGCTCTTCATTCATCCCCTGCTCAAGGGATTCCGGCATATAGGTGAAGCCATGGTAGACGGCATTAATACCCAGGAAGTTTTCCTGAATCACCGTTTCAAAATCTACTGAGAGGTTTTCCTGAGCGAAAGCAACATTGGAGAGAAATAAAATTATTAAGAACTGCAAACAACCAACAAATTTATTCGCCACAGGAGCACACGGAAACATTCTGTTCATTACTCGCTTGACGGGGGCACAAACGGTTAACTGCTTTATTAGCGACCTCATATCCACTTAACAGTCCTCTTACTTTTTGTTTTTGAGCGACTAAAACTGAACCAAATAAGCCTATTTTGCACGAATTAACCTTCTATTAAAGAGATCAGTTTGGGAATGTTGGGTTTCGTACCTCTACCCAACCTACCAATTACCAACAATGTATACTTTTATCCTGTAAATTTTCGTAGGCTGGGTTGAGCTCTGCGAAACCCAGCAAATATAGACTCATTCATGTCCAATATTGTCAGCGAATACCATTCCCTGTCCAGCACCCCAGTTCGTGCCAAACAAACCATTAGCCACAAAGCGATGGAATGAAGAGTGGGGCCAATCCACCGGCGATTTGACCAGTCCGTGTTTTACCGGGTTGTAATGGATATACTCGACATGGGTTGAGAGATCCTTTTCATCGCGGATCATATGTTCCCAAAAACGCCGTTGCCATACGGCCTGCTCATTTTTTTTGAGCCGTGACGGGGATGGCGTATTTTTGTAATGAGTGTCGCAATGCCGTGTGAAATAGCTTTTAATCAAACGCCAACGTTTGGAAAAATCCCGGTCGTTGTCCGGTAAGGTCCAGATGGCATGGATATGATCCGGCAAGATGACCGCCGCATCGATAACAAACGGATGCCGTTCCAGCACATATTGAAATGCGGCCCGCAAAAATGCAATATTTTCAGGTTCACAAAGAATTTTTCGCCGTTTGTCGGTAACCAGGGTGAAAAAATACGTCCCTCCCTGAATGCAAGCCCGTCGATAGTGCATGATTAAATCCAGTCAAATTTCGTTGGGTTGAGTTGAATTTCAGACAGGGAATGTTGGGTTTCGTACCTCTACCCAACCTACCAACTACTACCAATTACCAACAATGTATACTTTTATCCCGTAAATTTTCGTAGGCTGGGTTGAGCTCTGCGAAACCCAGCAAATATAGACTACCAATTACCAACAATGTATACTTTTATCCTGTAAATTTTCGTAGGCTGGGTTGAGCTCTGCGAAACCCAGCAAATATAAACTCATTCATGTCCAATATTGTCAGCGAATACCATTCCCTGTCCAGAATGATCGGGTTTCATCCCTCAACTCAGCCTACCAACTATCAAAATCATTCACAAGAAATCCCTTATGTTTTGTTTGTGGATTCTGTGTAATTCTGGGGCATAAAAAAATACATTGAAATTTATATCGTGAGAAAGTATAAAGGCTGATTCTAATTTTGAATCACTTAAGGAGCATATCATGTCTAAAATGTGTGAAATATGCGGCAAAAAACCCGCAACAGGAAATAACGTAAGCCACGCCCACAATAAAACCCGACGTCGTTGGTTGCCTAATCTTCAACGAGTTCGAGTAGCGGCGCCTGGAGGAAATGCCAAACATATGCGCGTCTGCACACGTTGTATTCGTTCAGGGGCTGTCGTAAAACCGGTTGTAAAAGCCAACTAGGTTGATGGGTAAAAGATTAAGGGTAAAAGGCCACGGGTTATTTAAATCTCAACCCCTTTACCCTTTACCCTTTACCTATAACCTTCACCTCACATCCTTTGCGCTTCCAACACCCCATCCATCTGACTGATTCTCTGTAGTATTGCCAAGAGATGGTCTTTGCCTTTCACGCCAAGCACAAAATCTAAGCGAGCCTGCCTCGATTTAGATACATGCGCCTCCACATCAAAGATATCGCCTTCTTCCGAGGTAATACTGTTACATACTGAGACAAGCAGCCCTTTCCTATCCAGGGCAATAACCTGGATCTTAACTTTCAACCCATCTATTTTTTCCTGCTCAGTCCAAGCAACATCAATACGCCGTGTTGGATCAGATGCCAGCAGGTTAGAGCAGCTGTTTTTATGCACGGAAACACCTCGACCGGCAGTGATAAATCCAACAATTGAGTCCCCTGGCATCGGCATACAGCAGTTACTGATTTTGACCAGCACATCATCGATGCCGTCAATTTTAACAATACTCCGGCTACCCTTCTTGCGCTGTTTAACGGGCTTTTTGGTTTGTCGAGCCAGACGATCAGCCTCATCACGCTCGGCTTGAAGTTTAAGACGCTCTTCCTTAATCTCTTGAGATTCAAACGCTTCAATGAGTTGCTGGGTATTGACCTTGCCACTGGCAACCCGACGAAGCAGCCCGTCTAAATTATTGCAATTAAAGCCCTTCAAGGCTTCACTAAAATTAGGTGCTTTAGCAATACGTTTTAAGCTTAAATTTGCTTTGCGAAGATCGCGCTCACATATCTCACGGCCTGTTTCAAGGAACTGCTCCTGCTCCTCCTGCTTAAGCCAATGCCGCACCCTGTTCTTTGCCCTACTGGTTTTAACTAAAGCCAGCCAGCCTTGGTTGGGATGCTGATTTGGCGACGTAATAATTTCAATCACATCACCATTTTGAATTTCATACTTGAGCGGCACTATCCTTCCGTCAATTTTAGCCCCTGTACAACGATTACCGACTTCCGTATGAATACTGTAGGCAAAATCGAGCGGAGTACTCCCTATCGGCAGCTCCTTAACGGCGCCTTTCGGGGTTAGGGCATAAACCTCAGCATGATCAAGTTCAACTCGAACAGCATCTAGAAATTCCTTGGGGTCATCAACCTCCTTGAGATTCTGCACCAACTGCTTGAGCCAATGAAAAAGCTTAGCATCTTTTTTTGATATATCGGCCCCCTCTTTGTAGGCCCAATGAGCAGCAATACCGTCATTAGCGATTTCATCCATCTTATAGGTGCGGATTTGTATCTCCATGAAATCGCCATGTGGACCGACAACAGAGGTGTGAAGGGACTGGTAGAGATTTGACTTCGGGGCACTGATAAAATCCTTGAAGCGGCTGGCGATAGGCTGCCACAGCGCATGCACAATCCCCATAACCTCATAACATTCACCAACGGTGTTTACTATCACTCGGAAAGCAACCTTGTCATAAACCTTGTCGATAGAGATATTCTGGGCAATAAGTTTTCGATAGATGCTGTATAGATGTTTGGGACGGCCAGAAATCAGAAAATTTTCAAGCCCATTTTCCTTCAGGCTTTTGTCCAGAACCGATTTAATCTGTTCAACAAATTCATCGCGCTCATGCAGCGACATGTTAACTTTAGAGTTTAACTCAGCAAACTGCTTCGGATGAAGATATTGAAAACTCAAGTCTTCGAGCTCTCGTTTTATTCTGTCGATCCCAAGCCGACTGGCCAGCGGTGCATAGAGATCCACGGAATCCTGAGCAAGTTCAGCGCGTCTTTCCGCGTCAACGTACTCAAGGGTCTGCATATCGTGCAGGTGGTCGGCCAGCTTCACCAGTAGAACCCTGATGTCAGTCGACATGGCCAGAAACATTTTCTTGACGTTTTCCGCCTTGTAGTCAAGCCGACTGTTAAATTGAATATCATCAATTTTAGTGGCACCACTAACAATCTCACCAACCTCAGCCCCAAAAAGTTTAGAAAGTTCATCCTTTGTCGTTTGGGGCGGTTTACCCCGCAAGGCCTTATGCAAAAGACCAGAGATAACCGAGTGAACATCAAGACCAAGGGAGGTGAGAATCGCGGCCACAGAAAGGGGGTGTGAGATATACGGGGCACCAGAGAGGCGATCAGGATTATCAGCATAAACCTTCAGAGCAAACTCATACGCCTTCTCGATAAGCGTACAACTCTCCTTCGGCATATACTTCCCGGCACTATCTAATATTTCCTGCAATTTACTCATAATCAACGGTCACTATATTCTGTCTCGCGCAGGCAAGCGACCTTAGGAGAACTCCGGAGGCGCAAAGTACGCAAAGGAAGATTGGGTATCAAACATAAAGAAAAGTTTTAAATAGGTTCAGTTGCAGGTTTCTAAAAACATAACTGCTTTTTATTAGCCACGAAACCACACGGAAACACACAGACATTTTTAACTGCGTTTGTTGACCCGAAAAGCACACATAGAGTTTTACAAAACATAGCGCTTCACCTCTGCTTTGGGGTGGTTGAAATTGACTAACAAACCAACCTTAAAGTCAGTAGCCTTAAGGTAATTCAGTAGTTGTGCCGTATGAATTTTTTGTATTTTCTCCACTACTTTAAGTTCCAAACCTGCATTTTTTCGTGTGTGTTTGTGTGTTTTCGTGGCCAAATTCTTTTTTTTAACAGTTTGTCCGTGGTTAATCGTTTTTACTTTTTTTGATGAGGTCTTGGATTTTTGCAACAACTTCACCTAAAGGCAGTTCTTCTGTTTTTCCGTTGGCGCGGTGTCGTAGTTCAACATGGCCATTTTCCACAAATTGCTTGCCAACCGTAACACGTATCGGGATACCAATAAGATCCGCATCTTTAAACTTGGCGCCGGGACGCAAATCACGATCATCAATAAGTACCTCAATCGAGACTTTCTGCAAATCCGAATACAGTGTTTCAGCTGCATTCGCAATAACCTCATCGTTAATGCCGAGGTTCAGAATAATGACCTGCATCGGTGCGATGGGCAGCGGAAAAACGATACCATCCTTATCGTGATTCTGCTCAATGGCTGCAGCAACTACCCGGCTGACACCTATTCCGTAGCAACCCATCACAAATGGTTTCTCAGCGCCTTCACTATCCAGAAAAGTTGCTTTAAGGGCTTCACTATAGGCAGTTCCAAGTTTAAAGATGTGACCAACCTCAATGCCCCTTGTCAGTTCCAGTTCAGCGCCACACAGCGGACATCGGTCTTCATCTGTTACCATCCTGAGGTCAGCCGATTTTTCGACAACAAAATCTCTGACCAAGTTTGCATTCAAATAGTGATAGTTTTTTTCATTGGCACCAACCGCGAAATTTTTCATTTCCAAAACTGTTTCATCAGCAACGACAGGAATTTTTATATCTATTGGCCCCAGGTACCCACTTGGTACACCAGTCGAGTCAAAACATTCTTGATCAGAGGCCAACTCCACCTCGGTTGCACCAAGTAAATTTTTCAACTTTACAGGCTCGACTTCATGATCGCCACGCAATAAAACCGCGACCGGCTTACCATCCGCCATAAAAACCATGGTTTTAACCAGATTTCTGAACTCAATTTTCAAAAATTCACAAACCGCCTCGACTTTACGCTTGCCGGGCGTCTCGATTTTCTCAAGAGGTTTTTCTGCTGTATCGCCTGCAAATGGTAAAGGCTTACAAACCGCTTTTTCCATATTGGCGGCATAGGAACATTTTTGACAGATAACAATGGTATCCTCACCAGTATCAGCCAACACCATGAACTCATGGGAGAAACTGCCACCAATGGTTCCGGTATCGGCCTCCACTGCCCGGAATTTCAGCCCGCAACGGGTAAAAATCCGGTGATAGGCGTATTTCATTTTTTCGTACGATTCCTGAGCAGCTTCATCTGTTGCATCAAAACTGTAGGCATCCTTCATGATGAATTCACGGCCGCGCATCAAGCCGAACCGAGGCCGGATCTCATCTCGGAACTTAGTCTGAATCTGGTAGAGGTTGATCGGCACATCACGATATGAGTGAATATTTTTACGAACGATGTCAGTAATAACCTCTTCATGGGTTGGCCCCAAGCACGATTCCCGCTCATGCCGATCCGTAAAACGCAACAGTTCCGGACCATATTTCTTTAAGCGCCCGGACTCTTCCCATAGATCAGTAGGTTGCACCATAGGCATCAAGAGTTCTTGGGCGCCAGCAGCATTCATCTCCTCACGCACAATCTGTTCGACCTTTCGTATCGCAGCAAGCCCCATAGGCAAATACGAATAGACACCGCTGGTCAGTTTGCGAATAAAACCCGCCCGCAGCAGCAGTTTATGACTGATAACCACAGCCTCAGTCGGGCTTTCTTTTAAGGTAGGAAGTAACAATTTTGAAAAACGCATTTAAAATCCTTCTTTTTTGCCACGAAAACACACCAAAACACACGAAAGATTTTTCACTAACCCTTGCCCCTTTTCGTGTGTGTTTGTGTGGTTTCGTGGCTAATATGGTTTATATAATAACTACAGCCTCAGTCGGACTTTCTTTTACTGTAGGAAGTAATAATTTTGAAAAACGCATTTGAAATCCTTCTTTTTTGCCACAATCCCACGAGACTGTAACTCTAGCAACAAAGCCTTTTCATACACTTTTTCAAGAAACCCTGCCACCAACTCCCTAAAAACCTCAAACACAGCTCCATTAATTTTATAGCAAATCTCTTTTAAATAAACATCACCCATAGAAAAAGTCCGTGTGTTTTCGTGTGTTTTCGTGGCAAAAAATAGTTGTACTTAAAGCGGTCTATGGCAACTCTTTTTTTTCTAGCAAATTCAACTCGGCAACAAATACATCGAAGAGTTCTGCTTCCGGCACTTTTTTATAGAGCTTTCCTTTTTTGAAAATTATACCAACGCCGTTGCCGCCAGCAAGTCCAAGATCCGCCTCTTTCGCCTCTCCAGGACCGTTCACCACGCAACCCATTACTGCAATTTTCAAGTTGGTTTTCATTGTTTGGATATGCTTTTCAACCCGTTCAGCAAGACTAAACAGGTCAACCTGGCACCTACCGCAGGTTGGGCAGGAAATCAGTTCCGGCCCACGATGTCTAATATGCAGCGAGCGAAGCAACTCATAGGCAACACGAATCTCCTCAACAGGGTCACGGGTCAACGAAATCCGCAAGGTATCGCCAATGCCTTCATACAGTAAAATCCCCAAGGCCACGCTGGACTTGACAGTTCCGGCAATCAAACCACCCGCCTCTGTAACTCCGAGGTGCAGAGGGTAGTCACATTGTTGAGATAATATTCGATATGCTTCAACTGTTGCCATGGCATCCGATGATTTTATCGAGATCTTCATCTCGTAAAAGCCAAACTCCTCCAAGAGCCGAATATTGCGCATGGCACTTTCAACTAAGGCCTCGGGTGAAGGCTTACCGTATTTTTTCAAAATATCCTTTTCAACCGAACCGGAGTTCACCCCCACACGAATTGCTACCTGATGACTTTTTGCTGCATCAATTACTTTTTTCAAACGCGCCAAACTGCCGATATTTCCAGGATTAATCCGAATACCATGGGCGCCGTTTTCCATGCTGGCAATTGCCAGACGATAATCAAAATGGATATCAGCAATCAAAGGGATTGAGATTTTGTCATTAATAGCCCTTATGCTCTGCGCAGCATCCTCATCCAAAACAGCAACCCTGATAATCTCACACCCTGCATTTTCAAGCCTATGAATCTGCTCCACAGTTGCAGCAACATTGCGTGTGTCGGTATTGGTCATGGACTGCACGGCAATATTGGCATTGCCGCCGATAGCAACTGTGCCGATATGGATTTTTTTGGTTTTTTTCCGTTCTAACATGACAGTCTCACAAAAAAGTATTTTGAAATACTAATAGCAAAAAACTTCGCATAGAGCTATTGACGCAACATCGTAATAATACGACAAAAGTTTGAACAAACTGGCCATTATACTCGTTTGCCATTTATCTCGCTATATTTTACACGGTTTCACACGGTTGTTGAGTTTGTTGGTTGGATTGAGGGGGCTTTTGCGAAGACAGAAAATTGCTCAGGACTGGCGCTGCTGCAATAACAGTTAGCAAAATTCACCCCCCCCCTCACCTTTCACCCATCACCTTTCACCTTTTACCTTTCACCCATCACCTTTCACCTTTCACCTTTTACCCTTCCCCTTCACCTCTCACCCTTAAAGAATAGTTCCATTTTTTTATAATATGATTATTGAACTTATCAATAAAAGATAATAGTATGATTTAAATATATTTTTTAACTTTAAAAACTTGTTCAAATCAGCATTATTTCACAAAAAAAACACCCCATCTTATGACAACACCTGCAAAACAAAGTTCGACCAAAAAGGTTTTAATTGTTGATGATGAGGCGCTTATTCGCTTTGGCCTTGAAAAATTCGTCAAGAAAGAAGGCTTTATTGCTTTAACTGCCGGCTCCGGCAAGAAAGCGCTTGAAATAATTGAAGACCAAGAACCAGATATCGCCCTTCTCGATCTTAAACTCCAAGATTCAATTGATGGCCTAGAGCTTTTAAGTATCATCAAAAAATCCCGGCCAGAAATCGTTTGTATTATGATCAGCGGGCAGACAGAAATTCATGGTGCTGTTGAGGCCATGAAGCTTGGAGCCATGGATTACCTTGAAAAGCCAATCGACTTCGAGCGTTTAAAAGACATATTAAACTCCCTTCGTGACGAACCACTCCTAGGCTCTTCAGCAGAACACGAAGATGAAGACATACCATGTACCAGCGACAAAATGAAAAAAGTCCTGGCCATATTAAAACGTCTGGCTGTTAAATCCGATTTAACAATTCTTATTCTTGGCGAATCAGGCACTGGCAAGAATTATCTGTGCCAGAAAATTCACAACATGAGTACCAGGCGGGACGCACCTTACGTGCAAATCGGCTGCACAAACATCCCCGACCATCTAATTGAAAGTGAACTCTTCGGGTACGAGAAAGGGGCCTTTACTGATGCCAAGGCATCTAAAAAAGGGCTTATTGAGGCCGCTCAGAACGGGACCATATTACTTGATGAGCTTGGAGACATGCCCTATCAGTTCCAGTCGAAGGTTCTAAAACTTCTCGAAGAACGATGTTTCAGGCGAATCGGCGCACTGCAAGACACCCCGGCGGATGTACGAATTCTCGCCGCAACAAATAAAGACTTAAACACTCTGGTTCAAGAGAAAAAGTTCAGGCTTGACCTCTTTTACCGATTAAATATCGCTACAATTGAGCTTCCATCACTGCGTGAAAGACCAGAGGACATTGAACTGCTCTCCCAAAACTTCCTGAATAGCTTTTGCCAAAAATATGGCACTGAACAAAAAAGCATTTCGGCCGAGGGCATGAAAACTCTTTCCAAACAAAACTGGCCGGGGAATGTCCGACAACTTAAAAACCTTATAGAAAAGCTGGTTGTCCTTTCAGACGGTGCGGAAATATCCACTGATGACATTTTAGATAACATTGAAGACGTCTTGCCGCCTCCCGACACTCCGGCAATGACCACGTCTACAACTGGCCCAGCAACTACTCAAAGCTCCGCTGCCGCCCCCCAGATGCAGCTGCCCGACGATCTTTCATTAGAAGCCATGGAAGAACTGTTCATCAAAAAAGCACTGGATAAAACCGGCGGCAACCAGAGAAAAGCAGCCAAATTGCTGAATATTTCCAGAGATGCCTTGCGCTATCGTCTAAAGAAAATGGACATCAGTCCAAAAGATGATGATGAGTGATAGCCACTCAATACTCGACGCTTTTGGTACCCCCCCATAAATGGATTTAGCTGAATTAAAAATTTTAGACGGCAACAGACATCCATGGGAAGTCTCGCGCACCAGCACCCTTAGGCATTTATTTAACTCTTTACATCTGAACACAGAGCACAAAAAGATTCTTGATATTGGCTGCGGCGACGGATACACGGTTTCCGAGTTATTCAACACCAACCAGCCCGTAATTGACGCTGTTGACACAAGCCTATCAGAAGAGCTTATTGCGGAATTTTCCGCACGACACCCTTCTATCTCCTTCCACCACTCTACAAATTCCCTTAAAAAAGAGTTCTATGATATCGTCACAATTTTTGATGTCATTGAACACACCAAGGATGATGTTGCATTTTTAAAGGAGATGTATACTCTTGCCGCGCCAGGTGCTATTTTCATCCTTACAGCACCCGCCTTCAACCGGCTTTATAGCAATCACGATTCTTTCCTTGGGCATCATCGCCGATACAACAAAAAGCAACTTGAAGAGGTTCTCCGTTCTGGAGGGCTCAACCTGATGAGCTCTGGATATATTTTCAGTTCCTTGCTTCTTTTCCGCACAGCCTCTGTGGGCTGGGGGAAATTAAGCCCTGGGAATAAAGAGTTCTCCGGAGTCACAACTTGGCGATACGGAAAGTCCTTCACTTCTTTGATTGCCCGTTTTCTGGCAACAGAAAACAAAATCACACTGTGGCTGAATCGTTACGGCATTACTATTCCAGGACTGTCTGTATGGGCGATATGCAGAAAACCGCAATAGTCATTCCATGCTATAACGAGGAAAAACGCCTGGACACCAGGGCTTTTTCTGACTTTGCCGCGTCCAATGCAAACATTCATTTCATAATGGTTAATGATGGCAGCACAGACGGCACCTGGTCTCTGCTCACCGAGCTTGCCGACAAGCATGATCATTTTGTGCCCGTCAACGTAGAGAACAACAGCGGTAAAGCCGAAGCTGTACGCCAGGGTTTCCTGAAAGCCTTTAGTATGAATTTCGCTAATATTGGCTACTGGGATGCAGACCTGGCCACACCACTGGATGAAATCAACGACTTCATTACCCTCCTCAACACACCGAAAAAAACCATGGTGTTCGGGTCAAGAATACGATTATTGAGCAGGTCAATCGAAAGGAAAGCTGTCAGGCATTATTTGGGGCGCCTGTTTGCCACTGTAACAAGCCTCATCCTGAAAATTACTATCTATGACACCCAATGCGGAGCGAAACTGTTTCGAAATACCAGAGAGTTACAGCTTGTTTTCAGTAAACCGTTTACCACCAATTGGATTTTTGATGTCGAAATTATTGCCAGAATTGTTTTGTTAAACAGATACTACAACTTACCATCACTTGAGCTCACCGCAGTTGAACATCCACTGAAAAAATGGTCTGATGTTCCCGGCTCAAAGCTAAACGCTATTGATTTTCTCAAGGCAGTAAAAGAGTTAGCCACTATAGGTAAATTTCTCCATGCGCCTGGCTGGAAGGAAAGATGCCACAAGCTTGCAAAAAACCTGCAATAACTAAAACTCTGTCAATCTAAAGCTATTTCACTGTCAATCCATCTTTTGGTTCACGCAATGCTTTGCCCCCCTCTCGACCAAGCACTTTAAACTGTGACCAATCATATTGCAGCCTCAGCGAAGACAATACCTTCCAATCTGAAACTTTTCTTTTTTGTTGAGCCCAAGATCGTCTTCTACCAATCAACAACCTATGGCGTACAACCCATAGATATGATTTTATTTTCGCCTTTAGAAACGGCGCACCTCGCAAAAAACTAAATCCCCAAGACATTATTTCAGTTAAAATAACAAATGGCAAAATCAGCATTAAGGTTGAATACTTTAGATACGTAAACAACATTGCAATCCTATTTCTCTCCAGCAAGTAAAACTTTGCAGGATACATCGATAAAAAATAATCGTGGTACACAACAGAACCCGGCACACAATAAAGTTCAAAGCCCAGCAATCGGAGAAACCATGACATATTAACATCTTCATGGTAAAGAAAACCTGCCTCATCAAAACCGCCAATATCTTTAAGGAGCTGCGTGCGGGTCACAAATGCGCAGCCATGAAGTCCAGATACAGCAAAAGGTTTTTCACCGAATGCATCAATCGATTCCCCGAGACCTCGGTTAAAACCTAGCCCTGTTATGTGAATATTCTGACCGGCGGCATTTACAAGGTTTCTATCCATGAGCACCACAAGCGGAGTAACAGCTGCAACATCAGGGTTATCATCTAGAAAATTAACCAGAGGTTGCAACCAGCTTTTCTCTACAAGTAAATCCATATTCAAAACGGCAAGATACTTGCCACTGACATATTTCAATGCGTAGTTAATCGCCCCCGCATAGCCCAGGTTTTTGGGACTAAAAACGACTCTGACCCTCTTATTCTTCTCCGCAATTTCTGTGAGTTTCTGACAACTTGAATCCTGCGAGGCATTATCTACCACAAGAAGTTCTGCGTCACATTCAATGCCTGACAATACTGACTCAAGGCAATTATCTATGTTCCGTTCTCCATTGTAATTGACTACTACAATGGAAACTTGTGACGATAGTTTGGGTTCAAAAGTCATAAGGGGATTTTCTTGGCTTTTAAGGAAAGGATGGAATCAAAAAGTATGCTAAAAAAACAGGGGTAATATGGGTTGTACTGCACCTATTTATCATCTTGCATATTCTGAAGTTTTGCCAAAACCTCTCGAAATCTTCTATTGACAGAGTGTAAAAAAAGCGCAGCGACCCAAAGTATCAAACCCATGATATACAGACCAACCGCCATCAATGCCGCCCCAACCCGCTTCAACTCACCAGAGTTAAGAAAATCGGCAATAGCCCAGGCACCAGGGATTGAGCCTAACACAACGATAAATAAGGCCAAATATGAAAAAAACCTAAGAGGGCGATAATCCCTCCAGAGAGTGACAATGGTAGTTAATATCGATATGCCGTCTTTAAAATGACTAATCTTGGAGAAACTCCCTTCCGGGCGTGACGCCAAATCAACTGGCACCTCCACAACCCTGAAACCTTGTTCAAGGGCCTTAATGGTCATTTCTGTTTCGGTTGCAAACCCTCCCTCAAAAAGAGGTGTTCCCTTGACAAGTCTACGATTAAAGGCCCGATAGCCAGAAAGAAGGTCTTCAATGTTTACCCGAAAAAGCGAGTTTAAAACCTTTCTAAAAACTATATTCCCCCACCGATTCCTCTTCCGGAATGCGCTTTCTGACGTTTCATGTAATCGTGAACCAATCACCATATCGGCTTGCCCATCAAGAATTGGGGCTATCACCTTATTTACATCTTTGGCTGAATAGGTATTATCACCATCAACCATGACATAGACATCTGCAACAATTTCCCGAAACATCGACTGAATTACAAAACCTTTCCCCTGGCGGTTCTCCTTCTGTACAATCGCGCCAGCTTCTTCTGCAGCCAATACGGTTCCATCAGTGGAGTTATTATCATAGACATAGATTGTAGCTGAAGGAAGTTCTTCCCTAAAACTTTTAACAACATTAGCAATTGTTACGCCCTCATTGTGGCAGGGTATCAAAACTGCTATACGGAATTCAAGAAATTCAGTTTTCAGCATTGTGCGATTTGCAACCTTCGTAGAAATACTGCTTTAAAAAATCATGGGGGCGCCATAGCCATTAAAATACATTTTCACCCCAATAGCACTTTCAGGCTTCCCCTGACAGAAAAGACACCATCAACTTTAAAAAAGCATATCAAGGGTCAGTAACATTGTCACCATTAAAAATATCGATATGCGACCTAGAGAGCACGACAATCCCGAAAGAGTAAGCCCTGGGTTAAACCCTCTGGACTGCCGCGTCGCTGCACTCCTCGCAGTAACGGAAATAAATATCGTCATTGTGACCGAAGCTTGGTAGTCTAAATTGAGAAACGAAACCCAACATTTCCAGACTTCTAAAAGAATGCCATCTACATCCTCAAAAACATATACTAAAAAGCTGCTCACCCATGAGACCTGCTGGTGGAAAAAGCTTTTCAATGTTCAAGCTCCTTACCGATGGAACATTCGCCGACTTAAACCAGGTTTCACACTTGAGATCGGCTGTGGTCTCGGCAGAATGCTCTCCCATTTGGATGGCCATGGAGTTGGTATTGATCACAACAAAGAGTCCATCCGTATTGCTCATGACAAAGGTTTAACCGCGTATACTCCAGATGAGTTTGCATTAAGCCGACACAACAAGAATAAACTGTTTGATTCAATGCTGCTTTCGCATGTCGTTGAACACCTCGGAACAGATGCTTCCGTCGGGCTCATCTTACAATACAAATCTCTAATCAAAGACAATGGCCAATTGATTCTCATTACTCCGCAGGAAGCTGGATATTTCAGTGATGAAACCCATATCGAGTTTATGAATTTCACAAAACTCCAAGAGGTAGCAGTGGCCAGTGGGTTCCAAGAAATAAGGCATTATTCCTTCCCGTTCCCTCGGTTTATCGGGAACATATTTAAATATAACGAGTTTATCAGCATTGGTTCGTTGCGTGACCAGAAACACCCACCGACTGCTATCAACAATTTTTAGACAATGACACGATTACAAACACAAAGAGAACTCATCTCTTTTATGATTATTGGAGGGGGATGCTATGGTCTCAGCATTCTCCTGCTCTATTTCTTTACTGATATCTGCAATCTCCACTACCTTATCTCCACACTTCTTGCTTTTGTCGCCGCCAATTTTGCAGGCTACTCGTGCAATCGGCACTATACATTTACTGGGGCTAACAACTCCTACTGGCATGGCCTTTGGAGATATAATGCCGTGTTGCTGACAAGCCTGCTGCTGGTGATCAGTTTCATGTATTTGTTAGTCGATATCTTGCATGTATGGTACCTTCTGGCAAATATTCTTATTACCACGGTAATTACTGTTTATAATTTTTTCATCCATAAACGATGGACTTTTAAATGAGCAAATTTTTCACCCAGAATCGCATCCTAATATTTTTTTTTCTGTCTGGAATTTTTCTTCTGGCCTTCAATAAAATCCACGACACGGATGCCTGGCTGCACCTGAGTCTTGGCAAACTAATCTGGACAACCAAAGGATTCCCAGTCCAGGAGCAGTTTGTCTATACAAACTTTGATACACCTTTCCGATATACCAGTTGGCTTTTTGCAGTTCTCTTTTACCTCCTCCATCAATTTACGGGAGCCTTTGGACTAGTATTCATAAAGGCCTCAATTATCACTACTGTATTCTTATTTTTATTAAAAGATTCCTTAAGGCAGGGTAAAATCTACATTGCCTTGCCTATCCTCTTTATTGCCGCAATCGTCTCACAATCAAGGTTTGTCCTCAGGCCGGATATCATGCTGATGTTTTTTTTGGCCTCTACTTTCTATATCTTTAATGCCTATCTCTACGAAAACAAAAAATATGTCTATGGCTTTCCCTTACTGCTCTGTTTGTGGGCAAACACGCATTCCAGTGTAAACCTGATTTTTGCAATTACCGGCGCGTATTTAGTTGGAAGCCTTTGCCAACCAATCCTCAACAAAAAATTCGGCCTGGAAGCAGGCTATTTGACCACCCGCCAACTGAATATTTTTCTTTCAATACTTGCTTTTTCTATACTGCTTTCACTTATCAACCCTAACGGTATTGGCCAATACCTTGAAGGAGCTCAGGTTCTTGGTACTGATTTCTTCAAGCAAGAACTCTCCGAGCTTTTACCTCCCTCCGGTGAATTAAAATTTATCATTATTTTCTTTGAAACAACCTTACTTGCCTCCTTTATCATCAACAGAAAAAAGGCGTCGTTGACCGACTTTCTTATTATCTTGCCTTTCCTTATTATGCCATTTCTAGCTCGGCGATTTTTCTATCTGCCATTTATTGTTGGCGCACCAATTCTTATCAAAAATATCTCGGCGGTGATCGCCCCTCGCTCAGCCGGCAGCTTCAAGTTTTTATGGGGCACACTGGCTTTCTTACTTGGGTGCTTGGTTTTATCAGTAAAAACGCACTGGCAAGAAATATCCTATAACTCCATTAAGAATTTCGGTTCTGGCTTTAACTACGTCCATATGCCTAAAGAAGCGGTTGATTTCATGGATAACCATAAAATAATCGGCAGGACATTCAACAGCTTCGCCTTTGGCCAATATATAATTTGGACGGGACACCCTCTAAGGACTGTTTTTGTCGATGCCCGAGGGGCAGTGCCCATTAACCTGCTTGAGAAACTCACACTTTTTCGGGAACGTCCGGCAATAATTAGTGAATTATATCAAAAATACAAATTTGAAACGATTCTCATACCAACTAAAAAGTTTACAACCGGCCTACCCGATGAGATTTTTAGAGATATTGATGCATCATTTTCTCATCCGGACTGGGCACTGGTCTACTGGGACGACAAATCCATGCTATATCTACGAAGAGGCGGGCCCTTCTCGCATATCATCACAGAAAATGAATATCGTTTTATTAATCCGGATATGGCGCCACAGGTTTTTCTTGCTACCCTTGGCGGCTATAAAGACAGACAGAATAAAATGATGGAGATTAAACGTAATCTTAAAGAGTGCAACAGCAACACGGCACAGCTTCTTTCAGGTCTGCTCCATCTCGCCTCCGGGCAATATGGTGAGGCAATAGCAGATATAGAAATTGTTGCAAAACGCGGCTCTGATAAATTTAAGGAAAGTGCCCTTGGAATCTTAGGGGATCTATACTTCAAGACAGGTCAGCTTGACAAAAGTCTGGAAAACTATTTTCAGACATCCGGATACAAGAGATCTCCGAGCATCTTGCATAATATCGGCAACATATATATGCAAAAAGGCGTCGATCAAAAAGCTGTGCAGTTTTTTGAAAAAGCCTTGAATATAAACGAGAACTATCGCCAGGTGTATCCTGACCTTATCGCTTCATATAAAAAACTAAAAAAAACAAAAAAAATTGAGGGAGCCCAAAAGAAATATGGTTCGCTTACCGATGATCAGTTGGCAAAACAATATTTTACCAATGCCGTAAAAGCCCATGTTGCCAATGACCTTAAAACAGCAGCCAGTGAATACAACAAATCCCTACAGGAAAATCCTCTGGTTGCGATTACCCATGCAAATCTTGGCTTTGTTTACTTTGACCAACAGCGGTTGGATGACAGCTTTAACCACTTCACAAAGGCGCTTGAGATCGACCCCGATCACGCTAATGCCTATTATGGCCTGGGCATGATCTATAAGGACAACGGCCAGGCAGAAAAAGCCATTGTTCATTTAGAGAAATACTGCGATCTGGAACCACGAGGCCATTACAACCGAATGGCTAAAGAGCTTATAAAACAGTTAACAGAAGAAAAACACCCGTAGAAAATCGTTATGAACGCAATTACGGATACGAATGGCTGGCACTACCATGAGTCACACCATGACAAATCAGAGCACACGACCCTGTAAAGTTCCCAGTATCATCGAACAGTGGATAGATCTCTCCAGAAGCAGGGCTTACAACCGTACTGTCAAAATTAATAAGATGCGTATGATCTCCCGAGGCGCTGTTATCCACAACACCATGAGGATCATGACACACCGAACATGACACACCGTTAACGGCAGTATGCCCACTATGCCCGCCTTTAGAGCTTGTCGTTCCCAAAGTTCTTCTTTTGAAGCTCTGATCGGCCAACAAATTAGTTCGGTCATGGCATCTATAGCACAATGCATACGACTGATAACTTTCACTGGTTCCATCAGCCCGCTCATAACGTTCCCGAAGAATTGGCGCATATATTGAGCCATGAGGACCGTTAGCACCATTCCCACCAATTTTTGCCGTATCATCGCCGGAGTGACAATCAGAACAGTAGATTAATGAATACTCATCCATCGATTGATCAGGAGAGGTGACACTGGGCAGACTGGGCACATCAAGGTTCACTCCTGCCCCGATGACCGGGTGATAGGATGGATTGGTGGTCGCAAATTCACGCCTTGTATCGTTTTCATCCAAATACCGATTAACATAGGAGACCACCGTATTGGTATGAGAATGACATTTAAAGCAAATTTCATACTCATACGCTGCCGGGTATTGTTCACTGCCGGCTTGATCAATACCTTTGACATTCGTCAAACTGCCACTAACAAATGGCGCCACAGCGGGGTTATCGTAAGTGCTATGAGGATCGTGGCAGTCCTGACATTCCACGTGATTATGCAGAAAGGTTACGTCCTCTGTAGGATCATGGGGAGTTCCTGCACTGCCAATCGTCGCCATATCGACCGGATGAGCCGAAGATCGGATAAGTTGACTGCTTATATTTTTTCCTGGGTCTGAAACATTGCCATTATGACAGGCAAAGGTGCAATTTTTCTCTTCTTCTAAGAAATTCAGTAATCGTTGGGGGCCACCGGCATTATGGGGTGTATGACAATTTTCGCAGCCGTTTTCAGCCACGGTATTGCGCTGCTGGGAAGCGGTCAACCTGGCATTCAAGGGCCATGGGTTATTCCCTGCCCTGCTCCATGTCTTACCTGAAGTTGCGTGGGAAGAAGATTGCCAGCCGCTAACATTATGACACAGGATGCACAAGGCCGCGTTTTTATTGCTCACACTGAGAAACATACCATAGGTATCGTCGTGGGGATTATGACAGGTCGAGCAATGAACAACGTCAGTGTTATAGAATAACAACTCTGACGGCAACGTTCCATGCAGCTCGACGTTAAACGGTAATGCTTCACTATATGAAAACGAAAAAGGATGATCATTACTTAAATCGGTACCTAGCATGGATGGCCGCCCCATCAACCCCATGGTCATGGTGACGCCCTCTGGTCTGCTCAAAAGGGCTCCTAACCCCACCGTTCCATCATGGCAACTCAAACAGAGCCTTGAGGGGCCTGATGGCTGTGAGATTTTGGCGTTGAAGGTAGTGCTGTCGTAAATGACGTAATTGACCCCTTCATCAATAGCCCTGTTCCACAAAGGGGTTTTTGGTGCTGCATTGTGAGGTGTATGACAAAATATACAGACCTGATCCTCTAAAATTGCTCTAATTTCTCCCGGCCCGGAGGAGGAGAGATTATGCTTTGTATCAACGACGCTGGCCTCAGAGTCTCCACCTGACAAGGCCAGCAGAATAATCATAAAACGTATCAGCCAAAAGCTTACTCGCGCCATTAAAGGCCTCCTGAAGATAGGTCATATAATTGAAATATCTGCACTCTTTTATTGTAAGTATCACAGACATAGAGTTTATCCTGACGATCAATAAATATCCCTGACGGCATCCAGAACTCACCCAGCCCCGTGCCTTTATTGCCAATGCTCATCAAATAGTCCCCATGAATATTAAATACCTGAAGACAGTCAAAAAGAGGCTCGGCAACATAAAATACACCCCATCTGTCGGCGGCAACGCCTTTCGGCATTGCAAAATCTCCCGACCCGTCGCCATGATGACCAAACAGAGTAACAAACCTATCTGGAACAGAAAAAACCTGTAGCCTAAAATTCATAGTATCGTTTACTAATATGCGCCCTTCAGTATCAGTGGACAAATGAGTTGGGAAATTAAACTCGGCATTCTTCTCTCCACGTTTGCCAAAACTTCCTAAAAATTCACGTTTCTCACCAAAAAAATAAATTTTATTGGCAAGGGTATCCGCCACATAAAGGAGTTTTCTGGGTTCATGGAAAGTGATTCCCGTTGGCCGCTGCAAAGCGTCGTTACCTGCAACAGCAATTTCGTCGACATATTTCCCGTCCAGGTCAAAGACAAAAATCTTTGCAAGAACAGAGTCAGTAACATAGAGAGTTAAATCATCATCAAAAGCCACCCCGACCGGTGAGACAAGTGAAGTTTTTGATGCCAGATTCAACAGGAGATATTTTTTCTTATGCGGTATAAAAAAATGCACACCCTGAAGCTGCCCATCCGCAATAGCAATCCGGCCATCAGCCCCAACCGCAACCGCAACCGGCTTTTGAATACGTCCTTGCTCTTCAGCTCCAAAAAGAATTGATGCCACTGATTTTCCCACCGGAACAAACGATGTCAACTCACCAAGATATTCAGCCTTTACCGGATTGGGCGGCGGCGGCCAGACCATACCATTATGGCGGTTAATCTGCATGTCCCACTGGGTAGGGGCACAGGAACATAATGCCAATAATGACAAAAGAGATACGAACAGATTAAAACGAGCGAGGTTCATAAACATCCTTTCATTTACGTGCAGCCAACATCATTGTGTCAAATCAAATATTTCGATGTCGGCTCCATCTTTAAGCCCAGCAACCCATTTATTGACTAATTTTTGCTGTTTCGACTTCTTAATCTCATAGCGCACAGCATCCGCACTTTTTATCACTTCAGCCATATACCCAGTCAGCTGAATAATTTTCACTACTCCACCAGAGACCACGGGTTCAGACAATCCATTTGTTTTTTTAGCATCAGCAAGTTTTTTACCTGCATCATAAAGCGCCTTATCCACACTCTTATTAAGCGCCACATTTTCTTTAATGAAAAAGGTTCCATCATTGGGAATTTTGGTAAGGTCACCTTCATAACTGTTAACGATCTTTTCTCGAAACTCTTTTGCTGTATTTAATGAGGCTTCGCTCTCAGGGTCAAGGAACAGCCTGAGCTCTGAAACCTGTATTTTTTCCAGTTGGGCCAGATACTGGTTCTCTTCGCCCGGATAGGCAGGATAGGCGGCATCAATTTCCTCCTGACTGACCGTCACGGTATCACCGAACTCTACCCTGATAAAATTGCGAACCACCAGGTTCCGTTCAACCTGAACACGATACTCCTCAAGGCTCACCCCTTCTCGGGCAAGATAGTCTTCAAAGGCTTTGGCGCCGCCATAATTCTCTCTCAGGCTCTCCACTGCAGTGTCGATCACCGAAGGCGGCATTACACCAATTACGCTGAAGGCCTTCAGGTAGGCCAGCTCTTCAGTTATCAATGTGTCTAGAGCTTCCTTTTGAAGTTTCTGGGCCACAAGTGGAGTAATCTCTTGGCTTCCCGCCCTTTTGGTGGCCAGATTCCTCATTCTTTTCAGAAGGGCGCTCATTTTTATCTCAACACCATTGACTCGAGCAACAGTAACCTGATCAGCCCCGTCGTGCCCCATGGAATAATCAACGTCATCTTCGGAGGCAAAGGCCGTACCGCCCCTGGGATTCCCAGAAAAACACAACCCTGCCACCAAGCAAACAATGAAGGATGAAGCTAAAAACCTTTTTTCAAATATACGCATAGTTACCTCGAAAAGTGCCGTTTTTTGTTAAAAAAAATCAGAATAATCTTCTGGTCATATTAAGATTAACCGACCATTCCTCTGTGGAAGTGGCGCTGGTATATCCAGTCTCATCATTAATCTCATCCTCGTTAAATTTGTAGTCTCCTGACAGATTTACCCGCGTTGCGCCGAACTGCCACTGATATCCAGACCTGGCCCCGTATTCCAGGGAGATCTCCTCATTGCCACCGATAATCCGTTCATTCAAATAATCGGCAAAGCCTGTTACACTGATCTTTGTCCAGGGCACCGCCCAGCTGACATTTAAATTAGTTTGATAGACATCCTTGTCCTGGCTATTGACAGGATTACTACCGACACCTGTAACCAGTTTAGCATAGTCACCACGCCTGATATCATACCTCAGGCCATGGCTCAGAGTTGCTCTATAGGTCGGCAAACTCATGGCAGAATGGGCCGATGCAGAAAATGAATATTTATCGCCCGAAAGCTCGACACTTGCATCGGTGGAGTTATCCCACTGCTCAGTGGTATAAAAAGCTGTACTGTAGTTCAACCTGACTGCCGTACTGACCTTGGGGATAATAACGGTCTGTTTATAGAAAGCAGCACCATACTCCCAAACTTCATTCAACAAGATCGGGTTTCCCGACTTTGCTTTTTCCCATTTCTCTGCATCATATTTTGACTTTACCAACTGGTAGTCAGCAGACAATGAAAAAGGACCATAATTCAACCGAGCAGCAATTTTATCATCGGAGATAATCGGCGCCAACCCCGAATTGAAGCCCGGATCACCGTCACTTATCTCCTGGGCGGTCTGCTTGTGGGTGTACTGACTCGTTACCAGGCCATTCAAAATGGTGAGACCGGTATACACGGTCTGCTGGCTGGTTTCCAGAACATAATCCAAGTCTCTGGATCTGAAGATTGCTTTATAGATATGTGGTCCTGTACCATCCCCACCCCCATCCCGGTCATCGATATAGGAGACCAAGTCTACTGTTCCTCCTGCGAGTTCAACCTCCACACTGTTATTACTCACAGCTCCCTTTGTCCAATGCACACCTTCGGTTAAGGAGAACTCTATGCCGGCTATATCAATGGTAATATTTATTGCGCCAAAAGATGAGTCAATGTCTTGTTGTGTCAGGATAAAGCTGCCACCAGCAACCGTGGGAGTGCTTGTGTAGTTACTCTCCACCGATCCCGCTCTGTCCATATAGGTCAACTCCTGGGAAACCCCAGCTGAAACCCCGCCGGTTCGCAGCCGCTTGATATAATTTGTACCGAGATAAAAGTTTTTTGATTGGTTCGAACCTGAGCCCGATTGCGAGTTTGAGTACGTCGAACTAAACCGTGACGAGAGGCTGTCAAAAACCTTTTGAGTCAGGTTTACCGCAGCAGATTCACCAACAGTTCGTGACATCACGGTTTGCCCTCCATCAAAAGTGTGATTTGTCCTCTCCGACCTTCTGAGGTTGAGTAACATATTAGTGTTCCAGGGTAAACCAGCCTCCACAGTTTCAACCAGATTACTTTCTGCCTTTTTCTCTACAGTATCATCGTCATGGGTATTTATCTGTTTGCCGTTATCCGTTTTTGTTTCTTTCCAATCTGCAGTGGTCTTGAAGTTCCAGGTTTTATAGATCCATCGATTATCAAAAGAAAGCCCGTTTGACTCATTTAAAATTTCCGCAAACAGACTATTTTCCTGTTTTGACTTAGTTTTAGCATAAAACCCACCCCCCTGAACACTAAAATTTCGTATACTATATGCCACACTGCCTCGATACTGGTCATCTAGCGTACTAAAGTTGCTACTGGCCCGCTCATTCTGGACAAACTCAAGCCCACTCACAAGCGGCCTTTTAGTATAGTGAAGCGCTATAATATTACGGCTTATTTCAGTATGGGTTACACCGCTTCCAAAAGGCACATCTCGAGAAAAACGCATCTCAGCATTGAGAGGCTTTCTCCTCAGCAGTTCGCCATTAAAGTTATAGGCCTCTGTTCGAGACCTGTTTTTCGCGGGGGGAAGGTGGTCTCCGTCTTCGGTACTCACACGACTTCTCGACGAACCGTTTATTCCTGACAGTGCCCCCCCGAAGACAAAGAGATTCGGATGATACACATAGCCGTTGGTGCCAAAGCCAAGGGACTCACTCATCTGGATAGTCTCTGTCGTTCGGGCGGGAGGCTCCCCACCATCACGTTCAAATCTGTTTGTCACTGATCTGTATTGACTGTTAACCGTCAGTTGAGCTGTCGTTCTGACCAGGCGCGGCACAAAATCAACTGCAGCACCATAAACGATCCAAGGAGCCGTACAGAAAAGAAAGGCAAAAAACAGGAGTTTCATCTTCATAAGAGGCGGCTAATATTTCTCAGTTATTCCTAACTGTAACTATTTATTTGCCTCTTCTGCCGCTTTTTTCAAAAGATCCTCTTTCTCCTTTTTCAACTCTTCAAAATCAAGGTATTGTTCACCTTCCATTTTCCCATAACCATAAACACTGATACCATTGGTGTTATGAAACTGGCTGGTCACAAAAACAAGATATTCAAGAGTAAACCCCGGCGCCGCGTACTTTTTGAAGTAATCAATGTTATCGTAGTCGATATGGACGCCTGCCGGCAGTGTTAAGGTGCCAGGCGCGCTGCCAGGCCCCCCAAGTAAACCGAGAACGAAGCCATTAGGCGAAAACACCTGTACGGTATCAAAAGCAGCATCTACTTCAAAAATTTTGCCTTCCCGATCAACTGCTATTCCTTTAGGACGACCAATATGGCCAGGGCTATTACCCGGTTTCCCTAAAAAACCTCTAAAATGCCCATCACGGTCATATTTTTTTATCTGAAAGTTACCTGCATCTGTAACATATAAATAACCATCTTTATCCATGGCTATCCCAGTAGCAATACCAAGACGATCTTTAGGAGGTCCACTATCACCAATCGTCTGAATCATTTCGCCACTCTCAATATCAAAAACTTTTATCCCCCCTTTAGCGTGAGTAGCGTCACAAACAAAAAGCTGACCGTCAAAGGTTGCCAAATCAACGGGCTTCCAACCAGCAGGATCAGTAAATCCCCTGACGTAAAGATCATTTTTATCGTATTGAAGCACCATTTTACGGTCAGGATCAGCAACAAATAAATTACCATTATCATCTGCGGCGACGTTCTGAGCCCGCACAATCTTGCCAAGCCCTTTATCTCCCTGCAACTTATGAATTTTTTTATTTTTAAAATTAAACCTCCAGACAGATGTCAAGGTATCCGTAACGTACATCGAGCCTTTACTTACAGTGATACCGTAGGGTCTCTTAAATTTATATGTAGTCTGCGAACCTCCAAGGAACTCATCGAGGCCAGATTTTTTTTCAGTAAAATCACCCGTCCCGCTAAACGATGTCAAAAATTGAAATCGAGGAACATCAGGCGGAGGAGGAAAAAAGACAGGTTCACCTGTTCCAACTGCAGCGTTTTCTGTTGTTACACAACCACCGAAGAAAATCACCGCAAAAAAACTTACCATTAAATAGATCAACCTTTTATCACGGACAAACTTAACCATACTGTTTGATATCATCGTTTAACTCCAAAACAAAAATTTAAAATTAGTTATTGCGCAGTTGACAAACAAAAAAGGCAACAGAAAAAAGCCTAGATCTTAGATCTGAACAATAAAACTGCAATCAACGAGCTTCTTGCAAAAAGACCGTCACTCCCGAGCGTTTTTATCGGGAAGCTAGCATCCTCAACAACAGGGGAATAAACTCCAACTCCGCTCCAGAAAGCGCTCGAATTCCCAGACACTGCTTCGCTGTTGACTGCCCGCGAAAATAATCCCGTGTGTAGATACAATATGGTAACATTATCTCACTTTGCAAGAGGCTCAAGCATTATTGTTTAATCTGCCCCCTACAAAGTCAAGATGTTTGACCTCTTCGAAGTTTTTCAGCAAAAAACCTTGTCCATTAAACATGAAACCCCAAACAATGGCAAAACAACACACCATATTATATAGTAACAATTACGGTTATAATACCCCAGCTATTTGGCTTTTGCAAATAATCAAGAAACCAAGAGACAGTTGCAAAAAGCTTATTTTTACGACATACCCAAAAAAGTGGGTGAAATCCCCACATAAGGGTGTATAAATCAAATAACTGGGGAATTTTTGCGCCAAAAGCCATTTTAAAAAAAGATCCCTCAACAAAAGTCATAAAAAAATAATTTAAATAACTACAATGAAATCGACAAAAAACATCCTAATCACAAAAAACAATAAAATATTTAAGGTAATAAATTTTTATTGGCATGAGCGATGCATCAGAAACAAGGCACATGGCAAATGTTTATTTCAACAATTTTTATAAAAAAACAAATCGCAATTATTTTTTTCAACAACAAACTAAATCACAGGAGAAAAAAAATGAAAAAAACAATGTTAATCGGATTGGCCCTTGGTGTTGTATCCCTTACCGCCTCTGCTGCTTTTGCTGGAACAATTGTTAATTCAAAACATGATCTTTCAGCAACAGGAGCAAGTGCAGGTCTTGGTAACGGCGACTCACGTATTTGTATTTTCTGTCACCATCCACATAACACCGTAAGAGCTGGTTCAACTGCTGAAGGCGTACAAGGCAACACTCTTTCTTATAGCCCATTATGGAACCGTGGTATCGCTGATGACAACACTCAATTCATTGCCTATAACAATGGTACAAACATGGGCACTGAAGGTCAGCTTAACAATGACTCTTCAAGCCGGCATCTGATGAATGGTGATGTTGCTATTGGTGGTGTTACTCTTCTATGTCTCAGCTGTCATGATGGGAGCACCGCTATGGGTGCCTATTCAGAATTCAACCCAGACTTCACCGTTAATACAGCAGGTACAGGAAAGTCTCCTAGCCAGGCCGGTGTCTACGGCGCTAGCGGTCAAGGTGACACTCTCGCCGGTTTAGCTACTGGTTTTGGTTCCGGTGGCATAGTTGATCTTAGCAACCATCATCCAGTTGGTATGAGTTGGGATCAAGTTAGGCAAGGTGATCCAGAAATTGCTGAAAAAACTAATACTTTTGGTGGCGTTGTTGGTGGAATCTCCATCGAATCAGTTTTGACCGGTGGTGACACAATGGAATGTAACGCTTGTCATGACGTTCACAACACTCAATCAGCTGCGAATGAGAGTTTCATCTGGATTACAAACGCAGGATCAGTATTCTGTCTTTCTTGCCATGTTAAGTAATATGTAATCCGAACACATAAAAATAAAAAAGGGGAGCCACAAATGGCACCCCTTTTTTTTCATATAGCAGCAACTTAACGTAATTATCCGTTACAACCTTTAGGTTCACTCTTTTTTCAATTCACCATCTTCATAATAAACTCGATGACTTTTCCCGTTAGCAAATTTGTACACACCAGGCCCATGCCGTTTACCATTTTTATACTGACCAATATAAATAATGCCGGACGGAAAAACATATGTTCCAACCCCATGCCTTTTACCGTTCAAATAATTGCCTGTATAAACTGCTCCACCTGAAGTTATAGATACACCTTTTCCATGGCGGAGACCGTTAAGAAACTGCCCCTCATAGGAAGAGCCATCATCAAGTGCAAGTGACCCTGTACCCTCAATACAATTACCTCTAATACATTTTCCAGTTACTCGATTCGGAAACGTTAACACACCATTCTTAACATACTCCCCTTCCTCAAAAATCCCCTCAAATCGACTTCCGGTTGAAAAAAGAATTGTCACTTGACCATCAAGCTTTCCTTTCCTGAAATCACCCAAGTAGGAAGCGCCGCTTTCGGTAGTCATTCGCCCCCTACCCTCAAGAAGATTATTGATAAAAACACCTTTGAACTCACGGCCATCTGGCAGCGTTGTATTTCCACGGCCATTAAGCATCCCGTTCCTATAACTTCCTGAAAACACTTGGCCATTTTCAGCAATAAACTCACCTTGCCCATCAAAACAATTAGAATTTATTTTGCATACACCAACTGTCCCATCACCAAGAGTAACCTCTCCACCACCACTGTACACTCCCCTCCGGAAAGATCCAGAAAATGAACCTCCAGCAGCCAAAACCAATGTCCCTTGGCCATTTCGCACGCCCCGAGAAAAGGCCCCTTCGTAATAAGACCCATCGCTAAATGTAATTGTTCCATGACCATCAACACAACTCCCCTTTGTGCATTCGCCTTGACTCAGTTCAATATGGTCGGGTAAGGGAATAAAAGTGGGTTGTTTCGGGCCAGCACAACTTGATAAACAAACCGTTAAACAGACGGCTACTAACATAATCATTTTCATTTTAGTAAACTTCGTTTTCCTTGTTAATACTGAACTCAATCTATGTTATGTGTAAATTACAAAAAATTATCTTGAGTTTTAATTTACTACTCACTGTTTTCAGCGGAGAGCTATAATAAAGTCTGACTGAGTGCTTATAATCCAATCTGTATTTTTCACAAACTACACATTCTTGACATTAAGATGTTTATCTGTCAATCTGATTTCTTAGAATGCTACCCGCAGCAGCCCGAAATCAAAGGAAAGAACTATTGCAATGAATTACTGTGATTTCAAAGAAATCAAAACAAATCGTTCAATTAAACAATCAATGATATTTGTATCATGTACATATACGCACTAATTTTTCTGCTCAGTCTCACAGCCTTAATTCCCCCTGTTGCCAGCGGAAGCACTGTTGCTGATCAGACTGTCATTAATATCCCAACCAAACCTGCTGTCCCTAGCTCACAGCTTTTACATGACGATTGCAAAAAATGCCACCCGCACATAGTATCATTAAACTTACGAAATGGCGCAGCCCACAGTACAAAAATCAGTTGCATTGACTGTCACGATGGTCATCCACCCATGAACAGAGAGATAATACCCCGCTGCAGCAAATGCCACACCGACTCACCACATTTTGACCTGACAAACTGCTCACAATGCCATGTCAATCCGCATACTCCGCTTGACATCAGACTCACTCGTGACATAACCTTTCAGTGTACCACGTGTCATACCGATCAAATAGAACAACTACAGAAAAATCCGAGCATCCACACAACATTGGACTGCACGGCCTGCCATATCCGACATGGATATATTCCGGAATGTTTTGCCTGTCATGCATCCCATCTTGACACAATGACCAACGAAGACTGTTTGAGTTGCCATCAAGCCCACATGCCGCTGATTGTCAACTATGAGAACAATACCTCCTCTGAGTTTTGCGGCTCGTGCCACACTGAAGTCTACCAGCAATTAGCCGAGAGTCGGGCCAAACATCGACAAGTGCCCTGCGCTGAATGCCACGAGAAGGAGCACAAAAGAGTTCCAACGTGCAGAAAATGCCACCCCCAGCCGCACCCAGAAGCTATGCTTAAGGGCTTTCCAACTTGTGGAACATGTCATGGAATAGCTCATTCTTTAAAACTTAATAAGATCGACCTGTCCATTAAGCAACAACGCAGGCCCTAGGCTTTTTTACCACCACCTACCCCACCATGTCTCGAAAACTAAAAAAAAATAGATCGAAGCCCTTCAAAAAGCAGCCATTCAATATTTCTGAACTATTTCACGACGGTCTGGCCCACCATCAAGCCGGAAACTTTGAAGACGCCTCAACTGTTTACAATACGATCCTCCAGGCTAAACCGAACCATACCGACTCTTTGAATCTTTTAGGCCTTATCGCCCAACAAAATGGCGACTTTCATAAAGCTGAAAGGCTGGCCCAGAAGGCTCTTGCCATCAAAACAGATCCTGCATTTCTTACAAACCTCGGTTCCGCCTATAAAGGCCAAAAGAAATACAGTCAAGCCATTACCGCCTACAAAAAAGCCCTACAGATTAAACCAGACTTTATTGAAGCGCTCTTTAACCTGGCGAACACCTTATTTGAAAACCATGATTATGTTGAGGCAGAGGGTTATTTCAAAAAAACTCTACAGTTGAAACCCAACATGCATGAAGCTCGAAACAGACTAGGACGCACATATAATCAGTTAGCAGATCACGAGGAAGCGATCAACTGCTTCAACCATGTACTGAAATCAGAACCAGGCAACCTCCAGGCCCGCAACAACGTCGGCTATTCCCTGCAAGAGCTTGGCAGGCTCGATGAAGCCATTGATCAGTACAAAAAAGCGCTTGAGTACCATCCCGAACGTCCGGAGCTACAAAACAATATTGGCAATGTCCTTGTGCGACAGGGCAAATTCCACGAGGCCATCAACTGGTACCAACAAGCTGTCACCTCTCAGCCTGACTACGAGGAGGCAAATGTCAACCTTGCCTGGACTTACGGTCAGCATGGTCTGTACAAAGAATCAATCCGATGCCTTCAAAATCTATGCGCTCGTAAAACGGATTCGCACTATGCCTATAGCGATCTTCTTTTTAATTGTAACTACGACCCTTCACTGAATAACAACGATCTTTTTGAGGCTGCCAAAGAGTGGTGGGTGCGTTTTACAAAATCGGCAGAAGGTAAAAACCTAAAAACCAACCTTCAAACAGGCCCAAAAAAAGCTGGTGAGGTCTTAAACATCGGCTTTATGTCACCTGACTTCAGGCAACATCCGGTTGGCCTTTTCATACTTCCATTACTGCAAAATATCTCAGAATCAGGTTTCAAAATATTCTGTTACGCAGAAATGGGCAGCTCAAACCATGATGCAATTACTCTCGAGATAATGCAACTTTCTGACAGCTGGTACTCCACCCGGGGAGTCGACGACGAAAAAGTTGCCGAAAAAATAAGCTCAGACAAAATTGATATCCTCATTGACCTGGCTGGCCACTCGGCCAATAACCGCCTGCCGGTCATGGCAAGAAAGCCCGCCCCGCTCCAGGCCAGTTGGCTGGGTTATGTAAACACAACCGGGCTGCCGGTGATCGATTATCGCCTCACCGACCAGATAGCCAACCCCGGAGGCTCAGAACTTTATTATTCAGAGTCTCTGGTATACCTGCCTCACGGTTTCTTCTGCTATCTTCCTCCGGCAGAGTGCCCTGACGTTGCCCCCCTGCCCGCCCTCGCTTCTGGACAAATAACCTTTGGGTCGTTTAATAATATTATAAAAATAACAGAGGAGGTACTTGAGGTTTGGGCAAAAATAGTTATTGCCGTCCCAAACTCAAAACTTTTATGGGTCAGCAAGGCCTTTACTGATAGGCACATCCAAGCTCACTTCCTGAATATCTTTAACTCTCATGGCGTTCCTGCCAGCCGCATTGAAATGGTGAGCAACCTGCCAATGAAAGAGTACCTCGCCACGCATAATAGAGTTGATATTGCCCTTGATCCCTTTCCCCATAATGGTCATACAATAACGTGTCACAGCTTGTGGATGGGAGTGCCGGTTATAACTCTAAAAGGAGATCGTTACGCCACACGAATGGGAGCAAGCCTCATGACCAGGATCGACCTAGAAAACTATATAGCGGAAAGCAAGGATGACTATATTGAAAAGGCACGAGCACTAGCTGCAAACATAGAAGAGCTTAAAAAGCTGCGCAGTACCATGAGGAATCGGATGCTTAGCTCCCCCATCTGTGACGCCAAACAATTTACCAGAGAGTTTGAACTTGCCCTACTGAAAATATGGAAACATCACAACGAGACTAAACCCTGACTTCTAATTTCCACATTCAGCCATAAACTGCCTGGCCTGCTCAACAACTTGACTCGTGTTGTCATGCCGCCTGATAAAGTCCTGCCAAAGGGGAATAGCCTTGGCACAGTCTCCCTCCTTTTGATACGTAAGTGCCAACCCATACTCACCGGGACCATCCTCACGCTGTTCAAAAGATTTTTTAAACATTTCACGGGCCTGCCCATTTTTTCCAAGATCAACCAGAAGAAAACCATAATTCGCCAGCCCCATCGGATCTTCCGGTGCAATCTTCAGATAGTCTGCAAAATATTTTTCCGCATTTTTATAATCTTTCAACTCGTATAAAATAAGTGCATATCGATGAATGTCCTGATCACGAGGCTGGTGAACAGCCAGGTGCTGCCTGAAATAGTCCAGCGCCCTCTCCCTCTGACCAAGTTTGAGATAAAGATCACCCAAACTCCCAGCCAACCCGTAATGACCAACTCCGAGGGTGGAATTCACATTAATAGCTTGCTCATAGGCATCTATAGCCTTAACATTTCTTGACAAAAGTGCGTTAACATAGCCTAGATAAACCCACGGCTTAAACGCTTGCGGATTTGTTGAGGCTGCGCGATTTAATTCTTCAAGAACAGCATCACCATTTCCCTCTTGCACAGGAACTTGGAGGTATGAGTAATCAAGAGAAAAGGGTGAAAAATACCGATATTGCCAGCGATCCAGAAATTCCTGTGGCACTGCATCCCCTCGAGCATAAACAAGCGCCTGGTCATCCCAATAAACAAGCTTCCAAAGAGGATCTTCCCGCATGTTTTTTTCAAATCCATTAGACGGCTCAATAGGCACGACAGCCACTTGAAAAGCAAAACGGGTCATCATGTGTTGATACTCCTGAACAGATCTCACCATAAACGCGTTGTTCAAAGGAGCAAAAATTTCAGCCCTGCCATCACGAGCTACCTTAAATCGAGGAAAAAGGGTATAGGTCAGGTAACCACCATATTCAAAATTATTGTACAGCCGAATCTCCTCCAAGCCAGACTGATCCAGAAAAGCAACGGCATTAACCGGCACCGTTTTTTTATCAAGCCCCGCCCCCCACTCGTATGTCTTCTCCGGGCCGTAGGCCTCACTAAAACCAAGAATCATAATAAGAACACAAACTACCCCACCGGCAATGCTATACCGAGTCATTGCCCTAAACAGGAAAAGCCTCGAAATGCTGCTCGACTCCAACAAGATATTGAGACGCACTGCAACATATGGAACACTGGCCAAAACAAAAATAGCAATAAATCGTACACTCTTAACGGCCAGGACAGCCGTTACTACTATTGTAAAAAACTCCAGCCCCCCGAAACGTCTTTTGGAAACCGTCGATACCGTCAAAAGAACTGTGGCCGCTAAAAAAGACCAGAAATAGGGATACCCCTTTATACTCGGCGGCAAAAACTCCTCATTCAGTATCTCGTTAGTTAACGATGCCTTAATAAAAAGGTCCTTCATGTTGACAAGGGTATCGAGTCCGCCGGGGTTCGCTAGAATTATGAGAAGAGCTACAACCAATCCACCTACAGGCCAGCTAATTTTCCGTGATACAGACTCGCTCAAAGCCCAAACGGCTAAAAACCCGTACGCTAAAGGAAAACTGCCGTGGATATTGACCCAAAACAACAAAATCAACGGGATTGCCAGAAGGAAGGCGACGTTTTTGCTTTCGATTCTTTTGCCCTTTAGATACTCCAGGCAGAAGAGCAACAGGTTTGCCAACAGAAAGAAAAAGATATGCGGTCGAGCCATAAAACGGAAGCGAGCAGCCAGCAAAGCCCAGACAATCAGAACCGCCAGGCTCCATATTCCGCTACCCAGATTCCGGCCCCTTAACCAACATACCCACGCAGTCAAAGCAACGACAAGGGAAGTAAATAGGCTTAAGCCGTTGACACCACCGAGCAGATGAACCAGGTAAAACATAACCTCGGCAAGCCACTCATGAGGAGTCCATGACGTTCCAGCCATAGTATGGGAGAATGACTCCTGCAGGGGGATTCGTAAATCCTGGATAATTCCCTCACCTACCTTTATATGCCACCAGATATCAAAGTTTTCTACTTTCCGTAAAGAGAGGATAAAGGCAAACGCGGCGACCAGCAGAGCTGCGCTAAATGAAACAATATCTCTATTTTTTTGGCCAAAGAAGAACCTTAATTTTCCCATATAATAATCTTTAAAAAGTTTTAATCATGCGTCTGAATGAGTTAGGATATGATATGATAATAACGCAAAGCGCTGGCAAACCTTGGCAATTTATCGTAAAATGGCAAATCAAACAACTATTAAGAATTATTGGTTAATAGTGGTTGCAAGTGTAAATATTCGGCTTGATCTCAAAAAGTAACAATAATCACCAAATCCTTAAATGTTCGGAGTCTCGTTCCTGGCTTACCTGGCATGGCCTCATATTCGTGCAAGTTAGCACTCGAATTTCACACATAATCCCCTTGCCTTCTTACACTTGCACCCTTGCCTTTCGCAATTGACATCGCACCTAAATATGTATAGCATGTATGTACAAGATGTGTATTTTGTAAGGAAAATGTTCTGGCATGAATCACATGAAAAAAAATAATTGGCATATAAGGGGGGGAGGATGGCTACGCAAATGATCATAAGAGTCGAATCAAATTTAAAAAATAAAGTAAGTCGGTTGGCAAAAGCTGAAGGAAAAAATTTAAGCGAACTAGTCAGAGAACTTTTGGAAAAATATACAAAAGAACGTGATATGGGCGCATATATTGATAGTCTCTGGGTTCAAATAGGCCGGAATTTGTCAAAAAATAATATTAAAGACTCAGACATTGAGAAAGTGATCAAACAAGTAAGATCAAAGAATGCCTAAGACTTTCAGAGTAGTAATAGATACAAACATTTTTATTTCTTCATTTTTCGGTGGCACCCCTAAGGACATAATCGATCTTTGGAAAAATGGTAAAATTACGTTGTGCCTATCTCAGGGTATAATTGAAGAATATATTGAGGTGCTTAATCGTCTAGGGATGAAAGAAAAAATAGAAATACAGAAACTTACAAAGTTGTTTGCCGAGGGATACAATTCTTTATTTACAGCTAAAACCCCAAAAATCGAAGTTGTAGTAGATGATCCAGATGATAATAAGTTCTTGGAATGCGCTGTAGCGCTTGACAGTAAAATTATAATCTCAGGGGACAAACACTTAAAAGAAATTAAAAAGTATATTGATATCGAAATTATGTCCCCAAGAGAATTTATTGATTTATATAACAGATAAAAAAACTCATAGAATCAACTTCATTGCCATAAACTTAAAACCGGCAGGGTCAGCTTAGATGTCACGCCCTTTCAGGGCTATCTGTACTATTCCAGTCTCCAGGGCGTTGCCCTGGGCTGGTATGTTCTGGCCCTTTCAGGGCAAACCGAATATTTACTTGCAAGTTGGGCCGTTACTTAATATTTATTAAGAGCTAACCTATGTGCTTTTAACCAACGTGACAACAGATACATTTCTCAAAATACATGTATAAAAATATAATCAGAATATTTATCATTCTATTCCTGACCATATCCAATCCTGCACATGCGGAGACTGTTTTGACTCCTGGGATTAACGAGAATTCTGCACTTAAACTTTGGTACACGGTGCAAGTCGGCAGTTTTGCTTCCGAAAAAGACGCTGAGACCTCATACACAAAACTTTCTAAAGAGTTACCAGCCAGCAGCACTCCAGATCTTCGAATAGAACATATCCCTCCTTATTTCACTGTCCGTATCGGCAAGTTCCCTCAAAAGACACAAACAGATTCCGTTGTCGCGTCGTTGGTTCAACTCCGGATATCTCCTTCTGTCATACATGCGTACTATAAAGAAGATCGAATCATTCAATTATTGAACTCCGACCAGGCTGCTACTCTTGCAAACACCCTCACCCCACAGCAGAGTTCTTTATTGACTGACAATGAACCAGCCCAGCTTGAACAAACAAGACCAAGAGCCGAAAGCAATACAAGCCAAAATGATGACCTCCCGATAGATGACAACACGCTCTGGCATGTAATTCAATTGGGCAGTTTTCATAATATTAAAGATGCTAAATCTTTTTATGGACTCATCTCAAATCAGTTACCAACCAAAGACCGTGAATATCTCCGCATTGAAAAAATCTCTTCAGTTTATACCGTAAGGGCAGGGAAAGGGCGCAACAGGCAGTCCATTCAAACACTTCTTGATACCCTGACACCTTATATCGACAAACCTATGCTCATGAAGGCTTACTATAAAGAAGAACGTATTATACATCTTCAAGATATTAACTCAAAAGAAACCACCAGAAAGCCAACAACGAAGGCCTATGACGAAACAAGAAATCAACAGCCAGCAAGCGAAAAGATTCAACCTGAAACAACCAGCCCTGAACTGAACATCGACAACAAAGAACCGGAGAAGGTGTCACTCCCGCAACAACTCGGGCAGACAGAAAAACCCGCTCAACTACTGCCAGCACCAAAAAAAATCGACCCTGCCCCAGGCAGTAAAGAGTATCTCGAATTAGTCATGGCCAGATTCCTAGGCACAAAACAACCCAAAGGCTCCAACCTGGGCACTATGCCACAGCAGCATTTGTCAAAATTCACAGCCTCACCAGAATGCCTGACCTCAAATTGCCACGACACCATAATTGAAGAAAAATACGCCCATATGCCGGCCCAGTCAGCCAAGTGCCTGGCGTGCCATCAGCAAATACAGCAATTGCACCCGGCTGAAAATGGCAGTTCTTTTAAGCTAGTCACCGAAGGTCAAGAGCTTTGCGGCCAGTGCCACCAGTTTGAGAAGATCGGAACTATCGTTCACAGCCCCTTTGAAGAAGGTAATTGCCTAAGCTGCCATAATCCCCACAGTTCTCAATTTCCATCCCTGGCAAAGGTCGCATCAACAAATCAGCAGGACCTCTGCTTTGAGTGCCACGACAAAGCACTCATAAACAAAAAAATGCTGCATGGCCCTGTTGGACTTGGCGTGTGCACATTTTGCCACAGCCCCCATTTTTCTGAGATTGAATCTCTACTCCGGCAGACTCCACAAGACCTATGCTACAGTTGCCATTCTGAAATTGCCCGAGGCCTTGAGCAGGCGACCTATGTCCACCCCGTGGTTGTGGAGCAGGGCTGTCAATCTTGCCACGCTGTCCACGGTAGTGACCACCCAAACCTACTGCCCGATGTCGGCATGGATTTCTGTTATACCTGCCACACAGAGATCATGAAAACAGAACGAAGGGCCAGGGTCAAACATGATGGTCTATATCTTGAGAACAAACAGTGCGCAACCTGCCACCTCGCCCATTTTTCTGAATACAAAGCGCTGCTGCCAATGGATCCCCTGAGGCTTTGCCTAAGCTGCCACGGCGACAATTCATCTTTGGAATCGTACTCCCCCAGAAATATCGAGCAGGAACTTAACAATAAAGAGTACATCCACGCCCCTGTTGCAAAGGGGAACTGTACAGGATGTCATGCTGCCCATGGCTCAGATTACGATGCTATTCTGGTTGGACAGTATCCTACAGCGTTTTACGCACCATACACAAAGGGCCAGTACGAACTCTGTTTTGGATGTCACGACCAGGATCTTCTTACTGAAAAGTCGACATCAACATTATTTAGGAATGGTGACCAGAACCTTCATTTGGCACATGTTGGGATAGCCAGAAAAGGCAGGACTTGCCAAGCCTGTCATACACCACATGCCAGCGATGGACCTAGACTTATAAACCGTACAGGAGCAAGCTTTGGGTCATGGACTATGAGTATCAATTTTACACTTGGCCAGTCGGGTGGGAAATGTATTCCTGGATGTCACAGAGAGATGGACTATGACCGTAGCAGCCCTGTAAATAACAGTATGGAAGAAAAAGACTACGGCAAATCATACATTAACTATGAAAATGTAAGCCAATAGTAGTTTCGCGTTGCAATTCACGGCGAAACGCAGCACTAAGGCACTAAACAACTACAGCAACAGGCCAACCCGAGGTGGTTCATATTAAAGTGCAAAAGCTATCTGTTCCTATCAAAAAATTAAAGCATTTTTACCCCAGCACCTGTCTCCTCCTTTTTTTCCTATTAATTATAGGCGGATGCATCAAGGTCGATCCCCTTGTAAAGCATAAATTTTTAACCACTATATTTGATGGAGTCCCAGACATCCCTTCTATTGACGAACTCTGTGAAGAAAATATGGATGATCTCTTCAACAGGTATTATGAGCAAAAGATAAATGAAGCTTCCTCGGGCGACTGGGATACCGGCAAAATCACTACCGAGACAGGAGGCTCAGCACACCGACCGTGGAAAGAGAAAAACTGCCGGGGTTGCCACGACTTTAAGGCGGAAAACAAACTCCTTTCGTCAAATACTGAAATTTGTTACCTCTGTCATAAAAACTTTATCCAGGGAGAATTTATCCATGGCCCGGTCTCCGTCGGCTCCTGCCTGGCTTGTCATGATCCGCACTCATCAGAGAACTTATCCCTTTTACGCGAAAGTCTTGAAAAGATCTGCTTTAAATGCCACCTTGAAGAGCGGCTGGCTAAAGCGATGCATGAAAAGATTATTGCCAGCGGTATGCTTTGTGTTGACTGCCATGACCCACACAGTCAAAAGGTTCGTTACTTTTTAAAATAATCTCATTGCCCAGATGGCTAAAGCTGTTAACTCTACCTCGCCAATGCCAGGCTTAAACAATAATGACCTCGTCTTCTAACATACTGTTTCTTATCTGTATTTCGATTGCACTTCTTGGTTTTCTCGAAAAACCCAGCACTGCCGAGGAATCAAACTGCACCTCCGCTTGCCATCTCGATATGGGCGACGACCAGCATTTAAACCCAACCGGTAACACGCAATGCTCCTCCTGCCACCAAAAAATTCTGGAACCTCACCCCCAGGAAAACAGACAAACATTTATAAGTTCAAACAGTGCGTGTCAAAAATGCCACCCTAAAGTTATGGAGTATAAATTGCTCCATGCCCCTGTTGCAGCTGGTGAATGCAGCGCCTGTCACACGCCGCACAAAAATAAAAACAACTCGTATCTCCAAGAAACTGAGACCTTGATTTGTTACACATGTCACCCCGAAGTCATCTCAAAAAGCGACACCGTATTTCATGGCGAAATCAATCAGGGAAAATGCCAGGCGTGCCATGCAGCTCACGGCTCGGACTACTCACAACTCCTTAAAGCCAAGTACTCCACTTCATACTTTAATGATTACAACAGTGACCATTATGAGTTCTGTTTCAAATGTCATAAAATAGACTTGCTTCTCCACCCACAAACTTCATATAATACAAACTTCAGGGACGGGAAAGACAATCTGCATTACGTTCATGTTAATAAGACCCTAAAAGGAAGGTCGTGCAAGTTTTGCCATGAAATTCACTCAGGAACTCTTCCCAAATTAATGGCAGATACCGTGCCATTCGGGGAATGGAATATGCCGATCAACTTTATAATTAACGAGAATGGTGGACAATGTGCTCCAGGATGTCATGCGCCTAAGTCTTACCAGCGCAACATTCGCAATAAAGAAAGCGCAGCCAAGTCAACTTTCTTTTTACCGAAGGCAGATAAATAATGGTTAAAATGACAGAGCAACGCGGTGCCGCAAGAACTCTTTGCGACCTCCAGATAGAATTCACCTTGAACGAAAGTTCCATCATCAGTGCTCACATACTCGATTTAAGTGCAACAGGGATGGGTATATCCACAGACACAAAATTGCATAAAGGACAAATGATAAATTTCGTGAAAGATCAGCCACACTGGGAGTTACCAGAGAAAGCCCTCGTCGTTTGGAGTTTCACTAATAAATCAGGGAGCAAAGCTGGCCTTGAGTTTATTGCACCTAACTGTTAATTTCTTTTAGACCGTTAAAGGGTTTCCAGATGCTTATACAAAGAAAATCACGTACAGACTTGACTGGTGTAAATGAAGCCCACAATGAATACCCGACAATATTTATTGAAATCAAAAATGAATCTGACGGAAAAACGCAACACCAAACCCACATTCTTGACATCAATGACTCCGGAATGGGGGTTACATGCGAGGTTATGCTCAAGGTTGGGCAACAAATTTCTTTTTCAGATAACCAAACGGAATGGGATCTTCCCGAAAGTGGCATTGTCATGTGGACATTTCAGGCTAATGACGGCTTCAGAGCTGGCATCAAGTTCTCGTAATTTACACTAAACCCATAAACGTCACGTCCTATTCGATTTGAACAGCGGAGGAAGCGATGAAAGACCCAGGCTCCATACAAGTTATTTCTAAATCATATCTCAGCGGTCTAATAATCAAATGTGGGTTATTTTTCGCAGGAGGACTCGTACTTACGGGAATCATTTTATATTTTTCTGCCCACCAACCGTTAGGCCCATCATACCAAGAAAGCTTTGCACGTTTAGCCCAACTCAAGCAAGAGATGTTAATAAAATCAATCACCACCTACTTCACATTAACAGTTCTAATTCTGACCGGCGTAATTTTCATTACTGTACTATACTCCCACCGCGTTGTTGGGCCGCTGGTAGGACTAAGTCGGACTGTCAAGGAAATTGCTTCCGGCAATCTGGCGCAACCAGCAAAATTACGAGAAAAAGATGCAATCCAACCCATGGCTGAAGCTCTTAACGCCATGCGAGAAGCCCACAGCGAAAAAATCAACCTTGCGTCCAAACAGTGTGAGGCCATGTATAAAATTTTAAGCGATTCGCAAAACACTGACAAACGTAGCGCTATAGCCGAAAAGGCTAAGGGAATTAAGGGGATTCTGTTCCCACTAAAACTGTAATTCAGGCTATTGCAAACGACTACCCTCATGCAGATGGTTTTGAGATTTTCCGATATGTATAAAAGCTGCCTTTTTATAGTTTACGCATGTAGTGTATATTGAATGATACGAAAATCTCTGATACTGGTTTGCCTGTTTTTACTTACATCGGTACTTGTTTACAGTATGGCAAAACAACCCCATGAATTCAGTAACGACGAATGCACGATTTGCCACATAGTCCCTGATTCAAGGTCACCACTAAAACAAAAAGGGAAGCAAAAAAGCTCTTCTGTAACTGACATGTGTCTTACCTGTCACACTGCACTTTTTGAAGAAGGATATATGCACCCAGTCGATATAAAACCTAAAAAAGTCAGGATTCCTTTAGACTTTCCTTTATCGCAAGACGGGGCGTTAACATGCAATACCTGCCACGACCCCCATGCTGATTATGAAACTCCATTCGGGGAACCATCGAGCTTCTTACGCCGTATAGAGACCGGCAAGGCATTTTGCGACGCTTGCCATATAAATTCGCTGGCAACTGCAACCGGACACCAATCCCTGTTCAATGTAGCTCACTATGATTCAAAACCCTTGGATCCAGATTCAGAGGTTCAAATCGATGCGTTATCCAAAGAGTGTATCTCCTGCCATGACGGGATATTTGCCTCATCCGTTCCGATAAATATAAAGGCTGCAAACTGGCAACACTCCAATGAATATCTAAAATTCGACAAAGGATTTAAACATCCAATAGGTATGCATTACGAAAAAGTACGACTTCAAAACACAAAGAACCGTTTAAGGCCAATTGCTGAAGTTGATAGAAGATTACATTTTTTTGATGGTGGCATAATGGGTTGTGGTACCTGCCATGACCCTTTTTCAAGCGAAAAATACAAACTCGTTATCACAGTCAACGGAGAGAAACTCTGTTTGAGCTGCCATAATTTTTAGGGAGAAAATCGGCAATGCCCAGAACTTATCAAAGAAAAACGTATTACTTAAAAAACAGCGCCCAAAGTAATTTCATCTTCCGCTTTGTTATCATTTCACTGCTTGGCGGGATAGCCGCACTTACGACATTTAACATCCTTTCCTACAAAAAAATTGATTCTGTTTTATACTCAATGCGCTTGCCCAATATTTCTCCTGGCGGCCTGCTGTGGAATGAGATGTTTTACACGAATCTATTTGTTATTATTTTCGTGCTGATTGTCTTTGTCATCACTGCCCGAAGTCTCTTCATCAAAATCCATGGTCCTTTAAAAAAATTAACCAGTGACATACATCGTATGGAAAGTGGTGATTTGAAATTTGAGGTCTCACTACGTGAAAAAGATGAGTTTAAAGAGTTTGCGCAGGAATTAACAACCATGTCACTTGAACTCAACAAACGATTTAAAGATATCAGCAAAAAAACCGACACCATCATCTCTGTTGCTGAAAACAGCAATACCCATGAGAATGAGCTTAAACAGGCAATCGACGACCTGGAAAAATCAATAGGATCTTTCAAACGATGAAACGAAATCTAATCGTAACTGTACTGACACTCAGTTTCATATGGTCATCTCCTGTCATGGCAGTGCATGACGACACCAGCAAGACAAAATGCCTTGATTGCCATGTCACACTTCCATTTGACCGTAATAAGCTTTCGTATACCGAAACGGTTGGCGCCATTTGCCGCAAATGCCACGAACAATTCCCTTGCAGCACTGATTCGTCTGATGAAGGTTTTTCTCACCCAATTGATGTTCAACCAACCATGAGTATACCCATTGATATGCCGCTTGATGAAAAAGGTCGGTTATCCTGCATAACCTGCCACTCCTACCACGCCGAATTTTGGGACTCAGAATACAACACTGAGTCTCTTTTACGCCGTTCCAAAGGGCCGACATTGTGCTACACATGCCATAAGAAGCTTTAGTTTATTTTTCACAAAAAAAAGATATTACCCAATTCTCCAACAAGAAACATTGCAGGATACTGCTAACCAGATTAGGCACTTCACAAATGATGCTGTTTTGCAGCTCACTTTGTCACATAACCGCAAGTTGATCCTTACAGTATCATTGTTTGCTGGCATATATCGTGCTTATTTTGACAGAAAACTCAGCTTCTCTCAGCTTCTCTGCACGATATAAAATGAAAATCAGATTTAATATGGGGAAATGGACTTATGAAAACAATTCTCTTTACACTTTTTGCACTTGCACATATTTCATTAGCCTCTGCTGCTGTTATTGACGCACCTCATACTGCTGACAATGGGGTCTCATGCAGCAGCTGCCACGCCTACTCATTGTGGTGGGAGTTTTCACCGACAGACTATGTTGCAAACCGCGACACCGTCATCATTGAAACGCTCTGTAACTCCTGTCACGATGGCAACGGTTCAGCACCTTTTGCCGTTACACATTCAAGTGGTGCTATGTTGCCAGGCATGCACAATACCGCTTATGGTGACTGGACACGCTCCTGCCTTGATTGCCACAACCCCCATTTCCAACTCCAACTCCAAGACTGGCTGGGAGATGCGTCTGTACAAGACACCGAACTCTACCTGACCCAAGGAACCATCGGGACGATTATCGACAACCTTGACGGTACTAGCACCTTTAACTACACCCTTACCGCTGGAACGACTAAACCGGCCTGGGGACTGCCGGAAAACTGGACTAAAAAAACATCCGCGAACCGGGGGCTTTTAGTCGCTGTCAGCAATGCTCAGATTGAAAACACCTACAAAATAACCTCTGCAACCGAAGACACCCCAGGATCTGAAAGTGGTTTCATCACAGTAAATGGTGTTATCAGCTCTGCTGATTTCGATGGGGAAAATTTTGGCCTGATTTATGGCCAGTATATTAGAAAAGAGATACCTGTCGATCAAAACCGAGACGGCAACTTTAATTTGACAGATGTCAAGTTTTTTGATGGCAAAGGCGGTTTTGTAAGGGATGAGAAAGATGGCATCTGCCAGGTCTGTCATAGCCAGACCTTACACTTTCAGTTCAATGATGACCCGCCGCACCCTCATCTTGATGTTCAAGGAGTCTCCAATGCGGCGACGTTACAATGCACAACCTGCCATGCCCATGATTTTGCCTTTGGCCACGGTGCTGACGGTGGTTCCAGCTGTGCTGGCTGTCACAATGATGCGTCAGACTTTGATAACGACAGCATCTTTACGATCTCTAAACACGAAGCGCATCTTAACATCGAAATAGTCTGCTCTAAATGTCACGATCTTGCCAACATGAGCAATGCGTCCGGGGATATTATTCTTGATCTTGCCACAACGACTGTTTGCAGTAACTGCCACCATGACGGCACCGACCTTGACCCAATCAACGGCAACAACCCACCAAACACGTTAGATTACAAAACTGGTTGGCTAACGCCCGGGTACAGCTTCACATGTGCTGGCTGCCACGGACTGCCGCCGTCTTACACCGGCACCCCTAAAGCCAATAGCCATATCGCACACGCCAACGACGGAATCACTTGTGAAAATTGCCACTACTCAACCACAGAGGATGGTCTCTCACTACTAGGTGAAGGAACACATACTAACAATTTTTATGATGTAGTTGCCGCCCCTGGGGTTTCATTGACATACTCAGAAGGATCATGCTCCAACATATCATGTCATCTTGGTAACGGTGCTGATTGGGGCCAAGAGTTCACCTGCCTCAATTGCCACCAGAATCCGGCAAACGATATTGATATTGAAGGTGTAATTGATCCCAATGCGGTTGCACAAATCAATATGTCTCAGTGGTTCTCTAGTGGGCATGGTCGTCCTAGCAACACAACATATGTCGGATCAGGTTTCAACGGAGCAGGACTCACCTGTTATTACTGCCATGATACTACCATTGCACATGGTTCAGCGGTAACACCCTACCGACTGGTTAATATTGACGATTCCACCAATGGCATGAACGGTGTCTGCTGGGCCTGCCACAAGAGCACTTCTTCCGGTTACAACCCGCCTTACCCCACTATGCCCGCTATAACCAGTATCTTGAAAGTTGATAGTTACCACGGTTACAACGAAGGTTTAGGTGGAAAATTTTGTTGGGATTGTCATGATCCCCATGGTGATTCCAACATATTTATGATTCATGACAACGTTTCGCTGCGTTCTGACAAAATTACCGGAGTGCCTACTTTACAGTCACAGCTTGTAGAGTTCTCGGATAACAGCACGGGTGCTGACTATGCAAAATCAACAGCGCCCTTTAACGGAATCTGCAATGTCTGCCACTTAAACACCCAATACTACACCAGCAGCTCCGGCAACATTGCACATGACGCTGGGCAGGTATGTACAAATTGCCATAATCACACCGGAGGTCATGTAGATACAGCTTTTAGTGTGGGCGAATGCCTTGACTGTCATAACCAACCTCAAGAGATTGCCAGTGCGCCAGGGACATTTCGGCGACAAATTGATATTGAGTTCCCTCAAACCACAGAGACTGCCGGGAGTGCCCATGCCCATTTCGGAGGAGATTTGGACTCCGATGACTGCAGAGTATGTCATTACCAGATATACCACAGGGTGGATGGCAAGATACGACTCTGGGGCGGAGATAAAGAAGTACAGATAAATCTGCAAGGTGAATTGGAAAACACCTCAATAGTCTATATTGGTGACAACGTCGACAACATAAAAAACATTGAGGCTCAAAAGTATGAAGATATCTCAGATTTCTGTATGAGTTGCCACGACGCTGACGGCATGAACAGCTCCCCGTACCCATTTGATCCGTTTGGCAATGGCAACGCACCACCGGATGCGGCTACAGCTTTCAAAGGATCTCGAAATGCTTCCGGCGATTATCAGAACACCATCCTAGGAGTATCCTTCGGTACCGGCAGAGCTGTGTTAAGTCATCACCCATTAAGTAAGGCTGACCAAGACGCTACTGGCGGCACAAAAATAGAGTGTACTAACTGCCATGGTGTCCATTCAGCCTCAAAAGCTAACAAACTTGTGGATCCTGACAATAGAAGTAATCCTTGGAGCCCTGGCCCGGATGGCAAAACCAATCCATTCTGTCTGAAATGTCACGATGGTGGCATGAGTCCTGGCGACCCGAAATTCCCAACTGGCGTTAACGGACCTCTCTTCAACCCAACAACTCCCCTCAATACCCCAGGGTCTCCTTGCGATACTGATTCGAACCCTCTTACCGTTGAAGTCTGGGACTGCAGCGACACCTGTGATCTATCATCAACTATTACCGCATGGCGTGGAGATACCTATTGTGACGCCGGGTTTTATGGTCTTGATCTGACCTGCAGCACTTTCAACTACGATGATGGCGATTGCGGATCTTCTCCACTTGAAAACGGGGTTTCACTCCTAAAAGGCCTTGAACAGTGTGATGGCTACTCCAACCAGCCATGGACCCCAATTGGGGACAGGTCTCCTTGGAGTCTGTCTGCCCATGGCCAAGGAACAAAACGCCGATGGGCAGGTTACGAGCAAAACCCGCAAATACCCACATATGAGTTAGATTGTTTAGATTGCCATGAATATCATGGGTCATACTCAGCTAACAATACATTTGGCAATCCATACATGATCAGAGATTTTATCGATGGCAGTGGGTATGTCGATGATGGAAATATCCACGGCGTGGGCGACCAACTTTCTTGCACTGACGCTGCTCTTCCATCACCAGACTGCCAATTTGGAACCAGTGGGGAGGTCATTATTGACAAGCCTAATTTCAAGAAAAACGATGATGGAAGCTTAGACTCTGCTACATTTAACGGCTGGACTGGCTTCTGCAGCAAATGCCACTCAAAGTGGCTGACAGCTACGTCATCAGGCGCACATGATATCAACAGTGGGTTTAGCTCGTGCCTAACCTGTCACGGTCATGGCATTGTATATTTTGGAGCGATGGATCTTTACCAGGGAGACCCGGACAATACTCCAGACATATTATGCCCTTAGGAAAAATTATCTTTAGCTATGACAGATCTTACTCTTGACAAAAGCATTTTGAAGGAATAAAAATCTAACTTTAGTTAATTAATAACCATTCAATCGTCGCCAAAAACGACACCACTAAATTACGAAGGAGAGAGAACAATGTTTAAAAATCTGATGACTCTTGCTGTTGCTGCTGCAATCACTCTTTGTTTTGCCATGGTAACTGCCAATACTGTTGCCGCTGACAGTCACAAAGGCCCTGGTGAGATGGTTCTAAAAACAGCCAGTGGTAAAAAGCCTTCGGCATTTAATCACACAACACACCAAGAGGCCAACAAGTGTGAAACCTGCCACCACACATCAGACGCTACAGGAAAAAAAGGACCATACGTTGCCGGTGAAGAGAAAAAATGCGCAACTTGCCACAATAGCGATATGGCTAATGAAAAATTAAACGACTTTAAAAAAGCAGCTCATGTTTTATGTAAAGAGTGCCATAAAGTCGCCGAGAAAGATGGCAAGGCGGCCCCAACTAAATGTACTGGGTGTCATATTAAAGGATTAGAATAGCAGTATCATTTCGCCCCCCTCCTACGAACGTGTTAAATTCTTGCACGTAGCGCAGGAATCTAAACAATAGTACCGAAAGGCTGCTCACCATGAGCAGCCTTTTTTTTTACAGCAACTATGCTTTTTCAAAAAAAATCATTACCAAAAAGCAAACCCCTTAAAGCGCGGGATAACAAACCATTGTGGCGCTGGTCACACATCCATCTTATTTTCTTTTTTTTATCAGTCTGTTCACTACTAACTTTACTTATCAGTATCATCCTCTATGCTTTAATCAGTCTCAACATTCCCAGCATCAAATCAATTGCCAGCTACCAACCCCCGGCTACAACACTCATTTATTCCAATGCAGACATACTTATCGGCCGCTCATACTCCGAAAATCGCCAGCTGGTGGATCTTAAACAGGTTCCCAAATTAGTTGCTAAAGCCTTTGTGGCAGCAGAAGACGCACGTTTTTTTGAACATCCTGGCGTAGACGGTTGGTCGATTTTGCGCGCGCTGATCAGAAATATAACATCCGGAAGTCGTGGACAGGGCGGCAGCACAATAACCCAGCAAGTTGCGAGATCTCTACTGCTTAGCCCTGAAAAAACATATATCCGCAAGGTCAAAGAAGCAATTCTTGCCTATCGTATAGATAAAAAATTATCTAAAAATGAAATTCTTCATATCTATATGAATCAGATTTATTTAGGTGAAGGTGCTTATGGAATTGGCGCCGCAGCAAAAACCTATTTCGGCAAAGATGTCAATCAGCTTGATCTCGCTGAAATTGCCGTTCTCGCCGGGCTCCCTCAGGCACCAAGCAGATACTCACCCTTCAAGCATTACAATAAGGCTAAACGCCGCCAGGCTTACGTACTTAACCGAATGGCCGAGGACGGCTACATCAGTCCGACTGCTGCACGCAGAGCCTATAAAGAGGCTCTGCTTCTTGCCCCCCAGGGGGGGCTGCCAGAAGAGGCGAGTTACTTTGTCCAGTATGTTAAAAATTATTTAACAACTAAATATGGTTATAAAAAACTGCAGCAAGGTGGCTTGAAAATTTTCACCACCGTTGACCTGCAACTGCAAAGAGCGGCAACATCCCAAGTAAGACAGGGTGTCACCCTCTGGGGTGCAAGACACCCTGACAACAAAACAGGTTCTCCGGAGGCATCGCTTGTTTGCATTGATGTGCAGACTGGTCATGTACTGGCACTTGTAGGCGGCGTAAATTTTGCCAACAGCCAGTTTGACCGTGCAACTCAAGCCAAGCGCCAACCGGGTTCAGCATTCAAGCCCTTAGTGTATGCCACAGCATTCAACAAAGGCTTTCTGCCAAACTCAATCATCATCGATGAACCCATTACGTTCACCACTAATAATCAAACATGGGAACCACGAAATTTCAGCGGTTCGTTTTATGGGCCAACTACTCTTCGTAATGCCCTGGTGCATTCACGCAATATCCCAGCAATTAAGCTTCTCCGGGAAATTGGTGTCAGTGAAACCGTCACCATGGCAAAGGCCATGGGGATAGACTCCCCTTTAAAGCCCAATCTTTCCTTAGCGCTCGGCTCATCGGAACTCTCACTCCTTGAGCTGACCAGTGCCTATACAGTTTTTGCCAATAACGGCAGGTATTCACCACCTCTATTTATCAAAAAAATAATTGATCGTAACGGCACAGTACTTGAGGAAAACACAGCTCATCATACTCAAGTGATGACGGAAGAATCAGCTTTCCAAACCACTTACTTACTTAAATCTGCTATCGAAGAAGGAACCGGTAAAAATGCCAGAGGCATCCCTTTTTCTGCCGGAAAAACGGGAACCACAGATCGGAATATGGACGCCTGGTTCATCGGTTATAACCCGTCAATTGCCACCGGCGTCTGGGTTGGCCATGACCAGCATATCTCTTTAGGCCCCAACGAAACCGGCGGCCGTGCCGCTGCGCCCATTTGGCGGAAGTTCATGGCAGAGGCAATTAAAACGTACCAAAGCCACGACTTCAAAATTCCGAACAGCATAACCTTTATCCCAATAAATAAGGAATCCGGCGACTTTGAATACCTAAACACCGACGATTCGCTGTGGGAGGCCTTTGCAAAAGGAAACATGAAACGCTGGAGTGAAAGATCTCAAGAATAACTGCAACGGGGAGTAGAACGTAGGATAGACACGTTAAGGGAGAAGGAGCCTGCACCCTTCTCCCTTACTTTTTTATTTTTTTCGAGGAAGGTTTTCCAGATCGTCCTTGGCATGAAAGACTACCTTAAACCTCTTTGACAAAACCTCTGTTAGCGCTTCATGGCTTGTTGATGGAGAAAGAGTGACGCGGATAGCCACCTGCTTCTTCCCTTCGCCAGCATCTTCATAGGAGGTCAGAATACTGATAACACGTGCATTATTGTCACGTATCACCTGCACAACTTCGGTTACAGATCCAGGCGAATCACTCAGATCAAACACGTACTGAATAGCCCCGTCTTTAATGCCTGTCGCATGAATAAAGCCAAGCATAACGTCTGTTTCACTCAACAAGCCCTGCATACGGCCAGACTCATCTAAAACAGGGATACCGGAAATCTTATTTTCCAGCATAATTAACGCTGCTTTCTCTAAAGAATCGGTTCCAGTCATGGTAATCGGATCCTTCGTCATCACATCCTTTACCTTCATTTCTGATAAAAGATAATACAGTTCGTGAATATCCAATGAAGTTGTCTTCGAAGGTGAGGCATCTTTAACGTCCCTATCTGTGATAATCCCCAGCAGTTTGCCATGGGAAACTACAGGAATTTTTCGAATATTATTCTCCTTCATTACTCGTGTTGCACGCATAAGTGATGTATTCTCATCTACGGTCAGTACTTCTTTTGCCATCCAATCCTTAATTAGCATCGATTTCTCCCTATTGTATGTTCCCTACCCGGCTGTGCCGTAAATTTGCATGATACCCTGTCAGGTTATTAGATACACCATCAGTAACAGTCTCACCGTTGTTCCTCACCTATTTTAGAATATTGACCTATTTCTGGCAAGGCTGGATTGCACTCCTTAGAAAAATATTGCATTTCGTCAAGGGTAACGGTATGAAGATCACATCATGAAACCCCCTGCCCTGAACGAGCAAACTCTCCATCAGATCCTTTCCTTTGTTGACTCCAAGAGCGATTGTATTTTCTTAGAAACGAGTAAAACAAATGACGAGAACTTTTGTTCCTACATTTTTTACGACCCCGTCGAAATACTCTCTTTTCATAAAGATCAGCCCCTGGAAGAGTTCTTCAAACAGGTCCAAAACTGCATTGACCAAGGCTTATACCTGGCTGGCTGGGTTTCCTATGAGTTTGGCTACGCCTTGGAACCAGTTTTACAAAAACACCTAGGCGACCTTGACAATCGACCCTTGTTAAAGCTTGGTGTCTTTAAAGAACCAATCATATTCGACCACCGCAACGCCTCCTTCTCAAAACCTTTTAAGCATACACTTCCTTGCCCTGACACCCCAGGCTCATTTTCCATTAACAATGTGCGCCCCAGCATGAGCATGGAAGAATACCTCAAGAACCTTGACGTTATTAAAGAGTATATCGAGGCTGGCGATACCTATCAGGTCAACTACACCATGAAGCTGCTTTTTGACTTTGCCGGCAGCCCTACAGCACTGTACAAAATGCTACGCTTCAATCAACCTGTCAGTTATGGAGCTTTCCTTAAACTGGCTGGCCGGACAACCCTCTCCTTTTCACCTGAACTTTTTTTCACCAAAACTGCTGATACTTGTCTGGTGAGACCAATGAAAGGCACGATCGCCAGAGGATTGACCTGGGCTGAGGATCAAAAAAATATCCACACCCTGCAAAACGACATAAAAAATCGCAGCGAAAATATCATGATCGTCGACCTGTTGCGTAATGACCTTGGCCGTTTAAGTGAAAAAGGCAGCGTGAGCATGTCATCTATGTTTGATGTGGAAACTTACGCAACCTTGCACCAGATGACCTCCACAGTAACCGGCAGGTTAAAACCAGAGATCAACCTGACTCAAATTTTTAAAGCTTTTTTCCCCTGTGGTTCTGTTACCGGCGCCCCTAAAATACGGACAATGGAAATTATCCATGAGCTCGAAAAATTGCCTCGGGGCATCTATACTGGAGGAATCGGCTTTATCGGCCCAGAGAGCGTAACATTTAACGTCCCCATCCGAACGCTCGTTCTTAATCAGGGTCAGTCTGAAATGGGCATAGGTTCTGGAATTGTGCACGATTCAAACAACGAAGATGAGTGGCGAGAATGCCTCTTAAAGGCAAAATTCCTCACCTCACCCTGCCCGGACTTTCAACTCATTGAAACAGTTCTGTGGACAGAGGCGGCGGGCTTTTACCTTTTAGACAGACATCTCAGCCGACTAAAAAAGTCAGCGGAGTACTTTGATTTCCCCTTTGACGGGCAACGTATCACAAAAACCCTGTCCGCCCACAAGGCAACCAAAAACATCAATAATAAAAATCCCGCTAAAGTCCGGCTACTCCTGCACCGCGATGGCACACTAGAAATCAGCAGTAACCCTTGCGCCCCCCCAGATAGGCTGAAATTCCAAGATCAACCTGCCACAGACAAAAAAAAGCTGCCCAAGATACGTATCAGTACCTGACCGGTTGATTCACAGTCTGTTTTTCAATATCACAAGACCACAAATCGACAGTGCTACACCGCAGAACGGCACAACGCTCTAGAGAAAGGATTTTTTGAGGTACTCTGCAAAAATGAACGTGGCGAGCTTACTGAAGGAAGTATCAGCACACTTTTTATTGCAAAGCAAAACTCCTATTTCACACCCCCCATCGCCTGTGGCCTTCTCCCTGGTGTCATGCGAGAAACGCTGCTCGAAAAATTTCCGCATCAAATCCACGAAAAAACTCTATTGGAAGAAGATCTCCGGAGTGCTGACGCAATTTTCATAGCAAACTCAGTTCGTGGCGTAACCCAGGTCCAACTCAGCTGACAGCTGTAGGTCCGTGGCTGAAATAAAGCTTTCAATGTAACTATTCAGGTGGTGCCCCAAAATAGCGGAAACCACCGAAAGGTAACTATTCAATTATATCACTCCCCCTGGCTGATAGCCCGAATCAAGTCGCTTTTACCTATCACTCCGACCATTTTACCGTTAGCAGTTACTGGTAAGGTGTGTATCTTTTTCTCCGACATGATAGTAGCTATCTCGTTAAAAGTAGTATCTTCAGTAACAGTCACCAACTCTTTTGCACAAATATCTCCGACCACCCTGCCGGTCATTTTTTCAATCTCTTTGTCCATCTTTTCAGTGCTTTCCAGGAAGACAAATGAGTCAAGAATAGATACCACCGTCGGGATATGAAGATTTTTAGCCTGATCAATCAAATCACTCTCGGTTACTACACCTATCAAGTTGCCATCCGAATCCAGCACTGGTGCCCCGCCTATTTTATTTTCCCAAAGCAGTAGGGCCAGGTTTTCAACTGAAAGTTCGCTAGGGGCTGTAATTACCTTAGTTGTCATTATATCTTTAGCAGTGAGCATTTGTTCTCCTTTGTTTTGTTGGGGCTAAAAAATCTTCAGAGGTAGGGCTATTGGGCATTTTCTAACAGCCCGAACACCTCTACCGTTTACTTACCTAATCAGTTTCGTTCCTTTAATAATTTCCCTAAATGCCAAAGGAATTTCGTCAGCAACTTCTGAAGCCAATATCCCAAATGGCAAATCATGGGCTGCAACTATCTGGTCAGCCGCAAGACCGTGCACATAAACGCCCAGACAAGATGCATCCCAGGCATTTAGCCCCTGAGCAATCAAGGCCCCTATCAAACCGGAAAGCACATCACCCATCCCTCCGACCGCCATCGCTGCATTCCCTGTTGGGTTTATAGCCACCCTGCCATCTGGGGCGGCGATCACAGTTGCCGCTCCTTTAAGTACCACAACAACACCGTTTTGGACCGCGAAATCACTTGATATGAGACGTCTGTTTCCTTGAATCTCCTTGACGGTTTTCCCCGTCAATCGTGCCATTTCTCCAGGATGCGGTGTAAAAATACGCGGCGCATGATGACTTAAGGCCACCTCTTCCCGGGCCAAAGCAGTTATAGCATCAGCATCAATAACCATGGGCAAATCGACATCAGCATAGAGTTTTGCAACAAGTGCTGATGTCTCAGGATCAGTTCCAATTCCTGGCCCAACTACCAAAGAATCCATACCATGCAAAGCACTTTTAATAGCATGCATATCGTCAATGCCAATAAAATACTCCGAGGCCAATGGTATTGTCATCGCCTCAATCAGACTTTTTTCGAATATATCATTTAATTTCTGTGGTACCCCAAGACTGACCAATCCGACACCAGATCGCAATGCAGCCCGGGCAGCAAGTATTGCGGCTCCAGTTTTACCCTGTGATCCAGCCAGCAGCATCACGTGTCCAAAACTACCCTTATGACTTGTCAACGAGCGGTTTGGTATCAGGCCGACCATCTCCTTTTTCTGCAAAAGATCGATTTTTATTGCAGCCTCATTAACAACCTGAGGGGGAATCCCAATATCAACCACTTTGAGAATCCCGGTATACTCGACCCCTGGATAGGTAACATGACCAGGCTTGGCAAGACCATATGTTGCAGTTAATGTCGCATAGACACAGGCCCCAAGAGGCTCTCCGGTGTCACTGTCAAGTCCTGATGGAATATCGACGGACACTATTGGACGCCCAGCCTGATTCAGGCATTCAATCACCATGGCAAACAGCCCCTCAACCCTTCGCTTTAAACCTGTGCCAAAGAGTGCATCCATTATAATAGTAGAGTGAACCAGCGCAGCCCGGCACACGGTCAGTCCACTCTCCTTGGTAATGTAGTAAACCGAAATCTTAAGGTTTAAGACACTATCATGATTGATTCGAGCATCGCCCTTTATTTTCGCAGGGTCAACCAGACAGTAAACAGCAGGCTTTGCCCTTAATTGCAAAAGATGACGGGCTATCACAAACCCGTCACCACCATTATTGCCAGGGCCGGCTACAATGGCAACAGTTTGCCCCGCCAAATCCCCAAAATGTTCGGTTAGGAGATCGACTGTACCCTTGCCGGCATTTTCCATCAAAACGACACCTGGCACCCCCAACTCCATTGTGCGCCTGTCAAGGCCCTGCATAACTGAAGCTTCTGCAAGTTTCATTATCGTTAAGTCCTCTGAATTTAGGATCTGATCTCAGGAAAAGTACCAGGATCAACCGGATTCGTTCGAACAGCAAGTGAAAAGAGATATAATTTGATTAGCAAGAT
>JADGBM010000009.1 GCA_015231515.1 Desulfobulbaceae bacterium | reverse complement strand
ACGACGGTCTCAGCTGGCGGTTATGCGGCCTGATTTAGTTATCGAAGATCTGCGCGGCAACCTTGATACCCGTCTTAAAAAACTTGATGAAGGTCAGTATGATGCCATTATTCTGGCTGCCGCCGGCAAACTCAGATCGGTATATTTAAAACCAGAGGTCAGAAGAGCGTCACCAAGTGACTCACCAATCCCCTTATCCTGTTTAGCTCCGTCAATGATCGCCTTATTGATAAACTCACCGGTCTCTTGTGCTGCGCCAAACTCACCGGCGCCCAATACCACATCGACATCCTCCGAGGTCATCCCGGCCATAGCGGTCTCGGTATCATGAACGATGCAGGCGCCATTAAAAGCAAGGCCGGTAATAATCTTCTTCTCCATAAGAGTGATAAGCACCGGATTGAGACCAACCTTAATAACATGGGCACCCATACCGACTATAACAGGGCGATCATTCATGTGTGAATCTATAACCCGTTTAATCAGCAGAGGAAAATCATTGCCAAGAAGCTGTTTGGGCAGCATGGCCAGCAACTCTTTAACCGAGGCACCCGCAGTTGGAATACCGGCAAAATCGTGCACCGAGACCTTGCTAGGCCTGTCGTGAAGCGAATAGGTTTTCAGGGCCGTCAAATCAATTGGCCGATAACTCTTCACTGATTCACCCCTCCAAAGAGCAGTTCATCAACCAGTTGGCAAATCATATGTTCAACCCAGACATGAGTTTCTTGTATATGCGGGGTGAAACTAGTCCCGACATTTAAGCCCACATCGGCAAGACCAAGAAGGGTGCCGCCGTTTCCACCAGTTAAGACCACAGTGGCCATACCTCGAAACTTCGCATACTCAACTGCCTTAATTACGTTTGCAGAGTTTCCGCTTGTCGATATACCCAAAACAACATCACCTTCTTTGCCAAGGGCCTGAAGTTGCTTCAGGAATATATCCTCAAAACTAAAATCATTGCCGACGCTCGTCAAGATTGAACTATCGGTAGTCAAGGCAATTGCCGGTAGTGGCCGTCGGTCAATCAGGAAACGGTTGACAAACTCCGCCGCCATATGCTGAGCATCGGCAGCGCTTCCGCCATTGCCGAAAATCAGCAGTTTATTGCCATTATTAAAGGCCTCGACAACAAGCTGCACGACAGTGATAATTGCCTGGGCATTCTGCTGTGCAAAATCAGTTTTGGCCGCAACAGACCCCCTAAGCCCCTCAAATATTTTATTTTGCATTCTATTTTCCTGCCGATAGGTGTCTCACAGTAATTTCTACAAGACGATTATTCTCTTCGTTTACGGACTATTTATAACGAGGCTACTCTATTGTCAACAGGGCAGTTTTCATCAAACGCCGGAGAAAGCTGTATCCCTTTGCGTATTTGTACTTTTAAAAAACCAAAAATTGAATTAGACAACGTTCGCAAAAGGCATCAGCTCAAAAATATTTACCGGCTAACCGACCAGATTAATAAACAAATTTCACTTTTGTCAGGGTTTCATATCCACCCAGTCATATTTTTTTTGCATTCTATCTATTTTTTTTGATAGACTTGGGTAATAAAATTTAATTGTAACTCATTGTGTCATAATCTTGGAGCAACCACATGAAAGAAACTGATTATTTAAAAAGTAACGAAAAAGTTCTGCGAATATTGCGTGATATCGACCAATTCACTCCGTTCTCCAATGAAGATATCATGTCTTTTTTAGATGTAGGCAAACTTATTGAGTATAAAAAAGGTGAAGAGATTATCCAGGAAGGCGAGACAGAGTTTTATGTCTATTTCCTCCTTTCAGGCGGTGTAACTATTGAAAAAGACGGCGTCACCATCAAAACACTGCGCCGCACTGGTGAGCTGTTTGGCGAGATGGGCATGATGAATAGCTCGCCTCTTTCTGCTGCCGTAACCGCAATACAAAAAACCCTTGTTCTGCGACTGGACAGCTCAATCATCGGTAACAATCCAGAGGCAAAAGAACTTGCCTTGGGCTACACTATTTACAGGCTATTCTGTGAAATTCTCGCAGAAAGACTTCGTGTTACAACCGAAGAAAACATTCAGCTCAAAAAGGAGTTAAAGGCAAAACAGAAGAAGGCATAATTCTCCCCTTCAAACACATGCCATCAAACCCTTTACTTAAAAAAGCCTTAGAAACTATGAAGCCGTAACCTAACCGGCTATTAAGCACCATAACTTTCGCAGAGACCGTCAGAACCCATCCCGCCAGTGACAAAAGATGCCCTTAATATATCTATCGTACTTGTCGAACCTCAGGGCCCTTTAAACATCGGGTCCGTATGCAGGTCAATGGCCAACTTCGGTTTTACCGAACTACGCCTGGTCAACCCAAAAGCCGATCATCACAGTCATGAAGCACGGCAGATGGCTGTTAAAGCGACCCCACTACTGGAACAGGCGCAACTTTTCAGCTCAATTCAGGACGCCATAGCAGATTGTCATTATTCGGTTGCAGTAACCAGGCGTCTTGGCGGCTATCGATCCAATCAGGCAAATCCAGATCAGGTAGCGCAAGAGATTTTACCCCTTTGCGCAGTTGACAAAACTGCCATTGTCTTCGGACGGGAGGATCACGGCCTTTTCACCAATGAACTTGAGTTGTGTCAACGTCTGTTGACAATTCCTACCCATGATGGTTTTCCTTCCATGAATTTAGCCCAGGCAACAACAGTCTGCCTGTATGAAATATACAAAGCGCAGCTTGAGCAAAAATGTGATTTGCGAAAGGAAAAAAAACTCGCTCCTAACGAATCTCTGGAATCAATGCTCCAACATATGCGTAAAACCCTGCTAGATATCGACTATCTTGACCCTCAGAACCCCGACCATATTCTCCGTTCATTCAGGCAGATTTTCGGACGAGCAAAACTTGATGACCGTGAAGTTCGAATACTGCACGGCCTGTGGAGCAAAGTTGACTGGCTTGACAATGAACGGCGAAAAACGACAAACCCAATATAATGGAGACCAACATGAAAACTATTCAGGTGAAAAGATTTATTGCAGTAGCCTTTGCCCTCGGGCTCTTTGCTGCCAACACCAACACCTCAAACGCTGCTGACAACTGCGCAGAACTACTGGTTAATAAGTGTATTGAGTGCCATAATCTAAACAGAGTCTGCCAAAAACTTGGCAAAAAGAGCGAAAGTCGTTGGGAGCGGACCGTAAAACGAATGGTTAAACGAGGAACGATACTGACTAAAAACGAATCCGCAGAAATCGTTACCTGCCTAGCAGATGAGTTACCGGGAGCGGTTCAGGCTTGCAAATAATGCATCATCTCAGGCGTCGCGTACTTTACGAAAATCTCGAATAACCTTTTTAAAGTTGAGACAATCAGGTGTGAACGAGAGAAGCCTTACTCGCAGAGACAAAATAGCCCTCTGCATGAATAAGCCAATACTTCTCCGGGCTCGATTCAATCGCACTCTTCAAACTTGCAGAGAGCCAGTGGGAATCTTCCGGCAAACAATAAAAAACAGAATCAATACCAATAAAGCCATCAAGCAGATGCGCGATCAAATGAAAGAGTTTACTGGGATAGCCGTTGCTTAGGGCTGCACAATCATCAATCGATGAACACCCGGCCTCTTTTAACTCCTGGATATAACTGTTCAGCACCAACCTGTTCTGTTCAATCGCAGAGTTCAGTTCCGACCAGAAGGTATCGGCAACTGCAACAAGTGACCGTTCCCTGATAACTTCAACGGAATCGTAGGTGACGAGCATGCTCTTTTCAAAAAAAAGCCGCACATGTTTCTGGGCGGCGTCATAATCATCTGCACAACATAACATTTTATGAATCCGAATCATTACCAAGTTCCTCCGTTGCTGTGGCGGCACCTAACATAACAGTCCATACCGTGGGAACGGTACAAAGTATCTTTGCAAAGCGCATTTAGGAGCCATCATAAAACAATATGGCTATATTATTTAACCTTAACTGATTGATCAGTTAAAAACATCTGCCCATTTTCAGATCGCAACAACTTTTTCAGATACCATTAAAAATTGAACTTTTATATAAGTTAACAAGATGCTAGACTACTAACCAGATACTATGATTTTCATACATATCAAGCCACCCTACACAGGAGATATCATTCATGAGCCAAACACCTTTAGACGACACGACGCCAAACTCATCATTTACTAAGTTTAAGTTGTTCGTCATACTCGTTGTAATCTTTATCCTAGCCTTCGTTGTATACAAGTTAGCAGTCTCACCTGTTGACACAGAGGTAACTACTGCCCCTGTTACTACCGAAGCAACTGAAAATGAAGCGGCCCAGGAAGACGTTACTGAAGCCGTTTCAGACCAAGGAGATTCTGATGCAGCTGAGACCACAGATCAAGGAGCCATAGCTGGGAGCGCAACGGCAGATATGGTCAACCCCGAACAAGACATCAAAGAGATAAACCAGTTCCTTGTAGATTGGAAATCAGCCTGGCAAAATTCAGCCAGCTCAACTGGCAACCCCGATGCGTACTTTGCCTTATATGCTGACAATTTCACCTCGGGCAAACTCAGTACGGACAAATGGAAAGAGTCAAAAAAAATTCGGAATCAGGGGAAATCCTGGATTGAGGTCTGGCTTTCCGACATTCGCGTAACCGCCAATACTGATGGTACCTATCGCGTCACCTTTAAACAGGAGTACAGCTCATCAAATTTCTCTGATAAGGGTAACAAAGAACTGGTTGTCCGGAAGAGTGATTCCGGCTGGCAGATCATGAGCGAGAAAAGCCTTTAATCGATGCGAGTACTTCTATTAGAGGACGACCAGCTTGTTCGTGACCACATCCGGGAACAGATACTCTCTTTTGGACACGAAGTGGACACCGTTGCCAATGGTCAGCAGGGCTTCCGGAGAGCAACTTCAAACTCTTACGATATATTTATATCTGACATCTTCATGCCCCACTGGGATGGCTTCAAATTTATTGAAGCCATGGCGGTAGTCTGTCCCAATGTTCCTTTTATAGTTATCACCTCCAACCTTGAAGAGGTTCAAGGCCTAAAAGAGAAACTCGGTAATTACAATACGATCCTGGCGGTTATGACCAAACCCATTGACCCCCATGATCTCATTGACATACTTGGCAGTATCTCCAGACAATCAAGTGAATCTGTCCGGAAAATGGCCCGTATTGTCTGTACCATTGGCCCTGCATCAAGCAGTGAATCGACCATCCGCAAAATGATTCTGGCAGGCATGGACGTAGCCCGCCTGAATTTCTCTCACGGCTCCTACGAATCTCACGAGGCCGTTTTAAATGCAATCCGCAGGGCGGAAGATGAGTGGTTTCGGCCTGTGGCTGTGATCATGGATTTATGCGGCCCCAAGATTCGAACAGGACAGATGAAGAATGGCGCCATACAGTTAGCTGCCGGTGGCATTATCGAAATCCAGAAGGAACCAATCGAAGGAACTCCGGAGCGCATCTCAACTATTTCCCCTGAGATACTCTCCGATCTACGCCCAGGTGACCCAATTCTCTTAGACGATGGCCTTCTTGAACTCAAAGTAGATAGCGTTACCGATGAGCTGGTGAGTTGCCATGTTATCGTTGGCGGCACCTTAAAATCAAGTAAAGGAATAAACCTGCCCGCCACCCCATTGTCTCTGCCATCATTAACCGAAAAAGATAAGCAGGATCTCGAATGGGGTCTGAGTCACAGTATCGACTACGTTGCGCTCTCCTTTGTTCGCTCAGCTCAGGATATTATTGACTTAAAAGACATCATCCGCCAATCGGGCAAACGTGACATACATGTTGTTGCAAAGATAGAAAAACCAGAGGCCGTTCAGGACATTGATGCTATAATTGACGCCTCAGATGTAATTATGATAGCCCGCGGCGATCTTGGCGTTGAAATTCCGGCCTCGCACGTCCCGTGGATCCAGCAGTCGATTATCAATAAATGCTGGGCTAAGAACACACCCGTTATCACAGCAACCCAGATGCTTGACACCATGACGACCAACTCACGGCCGACCCGTGCCGAAGTTACCGATGTCAGCGTTGCCATACGGGAGGGAACCGATGCCGTTATGCTGTCCGGTGAAACTGCCGCTGGTATCAATCCGGTGAATGTCGTGCGCACAATGGCGTCAATTATCTGTGAGACGGAACGGCACTCATCGTTTGACCATGACCGCTTCGAGACACTTTCTTTAATAACAGAGATCAACCCGGCACTCGTTGCCGCAGCCAGTCTCGGCAACTCAGCCGCTACCCTGATTATTGATTTTGGCCGCAACTTTTATCGTCACATGTCAAAATGGAACAGAAAGACGCCTACCCTCCTAGCAACTGACTCACTTCATGCAGCTCGCCACTCCTGTCTTTTCAAAAATATTATTCCAATTATCACCAAGGAAAAGCTCAGTCGTGATCAGATTGTCTTCTGGGCGATTCAAGAGGCTAAGGATCGCGGCATCCTCGTCGCCAATGACACTTTAGCTGTTATTGAGGCTGATCGTCAGACCCAGGGTGGAATCCCCCAAATCGGTGCCTTTCAGCTGGTTAAAGTTACATAGTCCCCGCCTTTTCAGACAACTTCGTGCCTCACACAGCCTTCCTCGTCAGCCGTAATTAAGCAGCAATACGCAAAATGCCTTTCAGGAAGCTTGACATCTCCGGTAAAAGGCGTCATTTTCAGCAGCTCAATAGTATCTTTTAATAACTTCAATTAACCCTTAAATATATAGAATAGCCAATGACACTCAAAGAACCGCAACTCGATAAATCCTACGCCTTTGAAGATATAGAAAAACGTTGGTACAGCGAATGGCTCGAACAGAAGACCTTTCAAGCAAAAATGGATGATGGGGCTGAGTCATTTTCAATTGTTATTCCACCGCCAAACGTTACAGGCGTTCTTCATGTCGGCCACGCCTTAAACAATACCCTGCAAGATATCCTGGTTCGCTATCACCGCATGATGGGTAAAAACGTGCTCTGGGTTCCTGGTACAGATCATGCCGGTATCGCCACCCAGAATGTAGTGGAACGGCAGTTAACCACCGAAGGTATTGACCGTCATGAGCTGGGCCGGGATGCCTTTATTGAACGAGTCTGGAAATGGAAAGAAGAGTCTGGTGGTCAGATCATTAATCAGCTCAAGCGCCTTGGATGTTCCTGCGATTGGACCCGCGAACGGTTTACAATGGACGAAGGCCTGTCGGTTGCGGTCCGTAAAGTTTTTACAACCCTTTACAATGAGGGCCTGATCTATAAAGGGGATTACATCATAAACTGGTGTCCACGTTGCCACACAGCCTTATCCGACCTGGAAGTTGAACACCAGCCCACAGCAGGAAAACTCTACAGGATTCGCTACCCATACGCCTCCGGAGACGGCTATTTAGTTGTGGCAACGACTCGTCCTGAAACCATGCTTGGTGACACGGCCGTTGCAGTCCATCCTGATGACGAGCGATACAACTCTTTACCAGAACAAGCCGTTATTCTTCCTCTTGTCGACAAAAAAATACCTGTTGTTTTTGACACCCATGTCGAACGTGAATTTGGCACAGGTGCCTTAAAAGTAACCCCGGGACACGATTTAAATGACTTTGAAATTGGCCGCAGGCACGACCTGCCAATAGTTTCCATTATGGACAAAAGCGGCGTTATGAATGAAGCAGCTGGTCAATATCAAGGCCTTGATCGCTTCGAGTGCCGCAAAAAAATCGTCGTTGACCTCGATAAGCTGGGCCTCCTGGATGGTATTGATGAGTATGAGCATGGTGTTGGAGACTGCTATCGCTGCCATACTATTGTCGAACCCCAGCTTTCGAAACAGTGGTTTGTCTCAATAAAACCCCTTGCCGAAAAGGCCATCGCCGCTGTTAAAGATGGCCATATCCGCATTCATCCAAAATCATGGGAAAACACCTATTTTGACTGGATGTACAATATCCGTGACTGGTGTATTTCCCGGCAGATATGGTGGGGCCATCAAATCCCGGCCTGGACGTGTGCCGCCTGCGGAGAACTGATCGTCAGCAATACCGACCCAGATCAATGTGCATGCGGCAGTAACGATTTGGAGCGAGAAAGTGACGTCCTTGACACCTGGTTCAGCTCTGCCCTTTGGCCATTTTCCACCATGGGCTGGCCGGAAAAAACCAAGGAGCTGGACTGTTTTTATCCAACATCTGTTCTCATCACCAGTTTTGATATTTTGTTTTTCTGGGTCGCCAGAATGATCATGATGGGCACCCATTTCATGGCCGAAATTCCTTTTAAGGATGTCTACCTCCATGCCCTGGTTCGTGACGAACACGGTCAGAAAATGAGTAAGTCCAAAGGCAACGTTATGGATCCGTTACTGGTTATGGACAAATTCGGCACTGACGCCTTACGTTTTACCATGACCGCCTTCGCTGCCCAAGGACGCGACATACGAATCTCAGAAGACCGGATTGAAGGCTATCGTCACTTCATTAATAAAATCTGGAATGCCTCACGTTTTACCTTAATGCATATTGACGATAGTACTGTCCCAATCTCTAAAATCAATATCTCCCAACTATCATTGCCCAACAAATGGATTTTGAGCCGTGCCAATCTAACGATTGCCAAAGTCCATGACTCTTTGGCAAAATTTCAGTTTAATGATACCGCCTCACATATCTACCAGTTTATCTGGCATGAGTTCTGCGATTGGTATCTTGAATGGATTAAACCTGACCTTTTCAGCAACGACACTACCTTAAAAGAGAATACGCGCACCGTTCTGATGACCGTTCTTGAAACAATCATCAAACTGCTTCATCCAATCACCCCTTTTGTTACCGAAGAGATTTGGCACGCACTGCCCAATAAGCGCTCAACAGTAATGCTTGAGTCTTTTCCAACCGTTACGGCCGAATGGCACGATGAAAAAGTTGAAGCTGACATCGCCCTGCTGATGGTCATAATTGGTGGTGTTCGGAATATCCGCAGCGACATGCAGATCCATCCCTCAGCTCAGGTTACCGCCATAATTAACTGTCCTAATTCTGAGCAGAGTTCTACCATTTCAAAATTTGAGTCACACATCACAGCCATGGCCAAGATTGACAGTCTGACTGTTCGAGCATCCGGGGCCTGCCCGAAAGGAGCCGCATCATTTATTTTTGAAGATATAGAAATTTTTGTGCCGATGGAAGGGCTGATTGACACGGAAAAAGAGCTGGAAAAGCTGGCCAAAGAAAAAGAGAAGATTGTAGTTCAACTTACTCGTTGTGAAGGGAAGCTAACCAATGAAAAATTCATAAGCAACGCACCTGATGATGTTGTGGCTAAAGAGCGCGAAAAGGCGGAAGGATTCAAGGCTACAATCGCTAAAATTGACGAAAACACAAAAAGGTTGCAGGAGATGTCGAGTTAAAGCGGTTAGCACCTCTTTTTTTGTGGTTTTTTTTATATTGATTACGATATGATGAGAATAACAATCATAATCCCTACCAAGGAGTCATAATGAAGAACGTATTGTTTATTCTCATCGTCTTCGGTGCCTGTAGTTTCCACTCCCAACTCCTGGCCGCTGAATTTGGGACTGACCATCTATTTTTTGAACACTGGCGTCATTATGACAGTCAAGGCATTGCCTGCGAAGCCTGTCATCTTGGACCTGACAACGGTGTCTACTCTCAACCGAATCATAAAACCTGTGAAGGCTGCCATCCACGCGGCAAAAAAAATGATTACGATACCGGTCAAGGTGCTAACTGCGGCAAATGCCATCCTAAAGACACCTCGAACAGCAGCAAACTACTGAGCAAGGTCAATCGTTCGAAACGATCGTTTTATCACTCCGACCAGACACACTCCCTGTGCAACATCTGCCATGGCCCCATGCTCAATGATGCAGTCCCCCTGGGGCAACTTTTACTCTCCCAGGAGATGCGTGACATTGTTCGTCGTAAAGCCCATCGATTTCATTTCGTTGATGACTGTAAAGCCTGTCATAATGACAACCGGACCCAGAAGACAAAACCCGAAAATCATGATAATGACTGGCTCAGTAAAGGTCACGCCCAGGTAGCACCAGAGTTCAGGTGCCGAATTTGCCACACTCAAAGTTCCTGTAAAGACTGTCACGAAGACACCTATTAACAGTCATACAAAAAATAGGTTTTACTACGTTCGTTGGCCGAATTGCGTAAGATACTGACGTTTTCATCGACATAATCATAGACCAGGGCTTTCTTGTCTGTAGCAGGGCGCAGTATTCGGCCGACAACCTGCTTTAATCTCCCTGAAAACTTAATTGGTGTTGCTAAAAAAAGCGTGGAGAGTTGCGGTGCGTCAAAACCCTCACCAATCAGTTGCAGGGTTGAGATAAGTACTTTTACCGAACTCTTTTTAATCTCCTCCACGACTTTTGCCCTTCTCTCCACCGGATCTTTACCGGTAAGCACACTTACAGACACACCCTGAGCCGATATCAACTCAGCTAATCGTTGGCAGTGTGCCACTCTGTCAGACACCACAAGTAAAACGCCATCAGTTTTTCGGGCGCTTAAAACAACATCTTGGGCGATCAGCCGGTTGCGCTGTTCATCGGCAGCCAAGGCCTTCAGCATTGCCGAGTAATCATCACGGTACTGATAGGCAAATTCTGTGGGGCGCAACCGTATTTCAGGCTTTAAGACGGCACCGCTCTCATGCAAAAATGCCGCATCAACTTTATGCACCCGAGCCCCCATATAGAAATAGATCAACCTGGTCAGTATATCCTCTCGCCGATAGGCCGTAGCCGACAACCCCAAAGAGTATTTAGCGTCAAAGGATGTCACCACATCAGTAAACAGCGAAGCCGGAACCCGGTGGCACTCATCAACTAATAGATGCCCGAACTGCCGGGGAAGATCGTCGATATGTTTTTTAGCCGAATTGACAATAGCGACGGTAACTGGCCTAATCTCAGCCTTGCCATCACCGATCAAACCAGCTTCAACACCTAAAAACTCACTAACCCGCTCGGCCCACTGGTACAACAGCTCTTTAGTGTGGACCAGCACTATTGCCGGCTGTGCTCTTAAGGCTATCACCTTTAAGGCCACAACAGTTTTGCCGGAGCCTGTTCCTGCCTCAAGAACACCAAAATCGCGGGTTACAATATCCCTGACCGCCTGCTCCTGATACTCGCGCAAGACACCGCTGAACTGAAAGTCACAGCTCGAAAGCAGGCGCCTCTCATCAACAATCTCCGGTTTAACGCCTAAAATTTCAATGCATTTAATAACCGCCTCTTTGGCAAAGCCCCGAGGCATAATAAATCCAGCCTTGCGTTCTTTAAAAAAGTAGAGTTTTTGCGGGAATTTTTTCCCTACCCAGCGGCCATACTTTTTGGCCGCTTGAAATTTAGGGTTCGCGATGGTTAAAACACTGCGGAGTTCCTTCTTTAAATGCTCAGGGGCGTTTTTCAGTATGCACTGAGAGCCCACCGTGAGGCTTAGAGCGTCAGGTTGAACAAGCATAGTTGCACGGGATTTATTGGCCCACTAATGAATAATCTTAAAAATGTAAGGGAAATGTCAAACAATTTACAGCTACTTATAGCATAGCACTTCAGCACCCACTGGAGGCAAGCAAAAAAATTACATCAACCCATGAACAAACTCAACAATAAGAGCTTGTACCTGATCCCGGATAGCATCCGTCTCCATCAAAAGTTCATGCTTGGCGCCATCAATACTCTGCAGACGGCAATATCCGGCAAGTCGGTCACAGACCTCTTTTTGAGAATCAAATCCTACCACTTTATCTTCAGTACCGCTTAAAATAAGGATCGGTGGAGATTCCAAGGTTCCAGGGTTTGAGTTGCGGATCGAATCCATCGCCAAAAAAGATTGCTCAAGCCAGCCAAAGGTTACGCTGCCTAAGGCAACCTCCGGGAAACTGGCGACAAGTTTTTTGTTCAAGGCAAACCTTTTGCTACTATGTGTGACATCGTTTTCAGCAAATTTTTTATCAGCATCATACGGACCACCCCCGAAAACGTAGCTTTCCGTTGAACCGATTACCCCCATGCTTTTAACAAGAATGCGTGCAACTATGTGCGGGACAGGTGCGGTATTGATTGAAAACATTGGTGCACACAACACCAGTCCTTTGAGTCGGTTTGGTTTTTCGCGGGCATAGAGATAAGAGACCGTGCCGCCCATGGAGTGCGAGACAATAAAAACAGGGGACTCAGTTTGTGAAAACACCTTTGTCTCAAGAAAAATGCTCAGATCATCGACATAGTTATGAAACCTGTCAACGTATCCCTTCTGAGGGTCAGCCAGGAGTCTTTCGGAACTGCCTTGACCCCGATGATCATAGATATAAAAGGAAAATCCGGCGTCTTTTAAGTCGTAGAAAAATTCTGCGTACTTGGTGAGATGTTCTGTGCGCCCGGAGACCAGAACAATAACAGCCTTTTCCTGCTCAGCAGTTTGGGCGGCATATCGTAATTTTTTTTGGCCAGTTCCCTCAAACCAGCCAAAATCGAAGGTGCCGGCAAAATACGGATAAACCGTTTCAGCAAATTCACGCGCCAGGATCTCTTCAGGAACTGCCTTGGCAACAACCGGAAAGAGCAAAAGACACGCCCATATCAGCAAGACCTGAACCTTCACCGTTCACACACCTTTTATATTCACTTTCCCCATTGCAAAGGATGCAGCGCCATAAAGTGCAGTTTTTGTGTTGCAAACCACGTGAACCGGCACAGTTGAAAGTATCCGCCCCATTGTTTGATGGCGACTGAAAACCGGCATAAAACTCTTCTGCAAATAAGGCAGTATTTTAGGCGGGATGCCGCCACCTATATAGACCCCACCTCGTGCCAGCATTTTAAGTACCATATTTGCCGCTTCAGCTGCCAGCATTTCAACAAAGATTTCCACCGTACGAACACAAAGCGGGCAGCGCTGCTGCACTTCTTCCCGGACAGAATTCTCGGTAATAACAGCTGCCGGATGCCTGGCCATTGACAAGGCAGTCTCAATCTCCGGATTAGCTGAATAGGTGGACTGCTCCCGAAGGAAGTTATAAATCTTCACAAACCCATCACCACAGCAGAGTGTATCATACGTAATAGTTTGCTGATCTTTTTGGTAAAATTGCAATAAACCGATCTGTTCCTGGTTGGCTGGCGCAAAAAGACAATGGCCACCCTCCGAGTCAAAGACCTGCTTGCCCTGCACACTATCAATAAAAAAAACCTCCCCCAGGCCTGTACCGGGAGAGAGCATGGCCTTGGGCGAATTCAGGTTGACACACGAGTCGTTTAGCGAAACCAGACCAGCAGGTTCGATGCAGTCAAGACCGTAGGCATTAGCAACCAAGTCATTTAGCAAAAACACAGCAGAAATGTTCAAATGATTTTTGATTGCGTCAGCTTCAATTGACCATGGCAATTTAGTGATTTGTGCCTTCTGGTCTACCACAGGACCAGCCACACCAAAAGCGGCTGAGGCAATAGATCGGTCAACTCCGAGCAGAAAGTCGTCAAGCATCGGACTCAAACCGTCATACTCGCCACTTGGATAGGTGCTCTCCTTTAGAGGGGAAGAAAATTCTCCTTTACCTGGATACAAGGCAAGTATTGTTTTAGAAGCCCCTATATCACCAGCCAGAATTATTGCGTTTTTACCCATAACCGCGTCACTCCCGATATCCAATTTACTATCTCAATACTCATCGACTCCTCGCCTGATTAGCGCTACACTTTAGATCTTTTTTTAAGCATCGAGACATGTGAGCATTTAACAACCTTTACAAAATCCCCCTGAGTCCCCCTGTCAAAGGGGGATTCAGGGGGATTTTTTTTCTTGTACGTTGGCAAAAACTTGCCCAGCAGCCCAGACAGCCAGCTTCTCACGAAATATTTTGGCATTATGTCGTATATCGACCGGAAACGAGTCATGACAGAGAAAATGCTTTATCCTGGCCGTGTGTTCATATCTAGCCGCCATAACGGCAAGCTCTTCAAAAAGTTTCTGCTGATTAATTTTTTCAGCCAACTCAACAATAATAACAGGCAGCTCTTTTCCAGCTGATCCAACACCAACAAGAGCAGATCGTAACACAGCCGGGTGTTGGTTAAAAATCGCCTCACAGCAGATCGTATACAAAATACCGTGTTCACTTATCACTCGGTGGGCCTTGCGTCCACAAAACCAAAGATACCCGGATTCATCAAAATAGCCAACATCTCCAATCCGATGCCAGAACCCGTCCGTTTCGATGATTTTAGAATGCCTGTTTTCCTCGTCATTATTGTCGTAGGCCCGGGTAACCACCTCACCCTGAACAACAATCTCTCCTACTTCATAAGGCCGCAACTCCAGACCTTTCACGCACTCAACCGGCCCCTCGACTGCTGCAATCACTTTAACGGAAACGCCAGGCAGCTGTTTACCGACACAGGTTCCCTTACCCTCACGGCTCAAAGGCCAGGTTTTACCAACAACCTCACTGCCCGAGATAGAAACTATGGGAAGCGATTCGGTGGCACCATAGGGAATATGTACCTCAGCGCCCTCCGGCAGTATTGACAGAACACGTTCTATTAACTCTCCGGAAACCGGGGCACCGGCCATTAATACTTTTTTTAGCGAATGCAAACGGATCTGATTTTTCAAACAGTACCGACTGATAACGTTCCAGATAGCGGGCGATCCAAACGAATAGGTAACCTGATGGTTACTAATCGTACTGATAAAACGGGCAGGGTTCACCTGAGCTGGTCGAGTTGGATCCATGTTTGGAATGACAACTTGGGCGCCAAGGGCAATTGAAAAAAGGGCAAAGAGAGGAAAGGCCGGCTGATCGATCTCTCCCGCCCGAATCCCATAAAAGTTGTGAATCTGGTCAAGCTGAGCCAGAAATATTCGGTGTTGATACTGAACACCCTTTGGAGGTCCGGTGCTGCCCGTTGTAAAAATAATTGCCGCCAGATCGTCGGCGGCGGTTTCTGCCTGACAGAGCTCTGGTATCGGAGCTTTTGATATGCCAGGAAGTTCCTTTCCTAAAATCCCCCAGGCAGTGCCGACGCAGATATTTATTGCAACTGTCTTAAATGGTTTTGGAAACAGGCGCTTGAAAATATGTGCCTTAGGGATGCCCACAAAGGCCCGAGGTTTGACAGCCCCGACACAGTTAATGAGATTTTTATAGCCCATGCCAGGGTCAATCAGAATTACCACAGCACCAATGGCAAACAGAGCAAAGGCCAGACAGATAAACTCCATGGAGGGCGTAACCATCAAGACGACTCGGTCACCCTTTTTTATGCCTTGAGTTGACAAAAATCGGCTGTAGAATTTTGTGTTGTGCGCAATCTCCGAGAATGTCCATTGGCTGTTTTTGTGAATCAGAGCAACAGCATCAGGTTGTAGAGAGGATATGGACAGGAGAGAGAAAGAGATATTAGAACCTTTCTGGGCAAGAGCTTTGTTTTCCGATCTATTTTCACCCACAATAGTTGCCAAGGTATATTTGCCTCAATAAGGTATTATTCCCGCAGTCGTTTGGACTTAACGCCTTGCTGGCGGGCTTTAGATTCTTACTACAGAAATGACAAATCTAACAATTTTAAGACTTCACAAAATCCCCGATAACTAAATATATAAAAACACTAATTGCACCACGAAGGTCACGAAGAGCACGAAGGAAAAGCTTGTTTCTGTTCATCTTCGAGACCTCAGTGTCCTTCGTGTTAAGAATTAATTTACTTTTTGGTAACTATTTAGCGTTATGCGAATGGGATCATTCGTTAATACAGTTGCTGGAGAAAAAAGCATCAATTAACGAACAGGCTTCCTCCAGTGCATCTTCAAGCACATAATGCCCGGCCTCAGGGAAATAATGGTATTCGGCTTTAGGAAACCGCTTACGCCACTGGTCGTAGAACAGATCGTTAAAACAAAAATCCTTACCGCCCCAGATGAGCAGCATCGGGGTCTCTTTAAAAAGTGGCAGCTTTTTCTCAATATCAGTGAGTGTTGGCCAGGATTGATGTTCTGGGCCCATCGGGATATCCATGACAAAACGATGAACAGCGACACGGTTGTGCCAGGAGTCGTAAGGATACAGATAGCCACTGGCAACCTCATCCGACAAGGGTTTTTTAACAGCCATCTCCACAGCTAAACCAGCAAACAGGTTCAGACCACGCACCAGCAACTCACCGACGACAGGCAGTCGGCAAACACCAATACGCATTGGCATACGGGACAGAGGAAAGGCCGCCGTATTTAACACAACCAAGGATTTAATTGCCGACGGATGCCTTGAAGCATAGCCAAAACCGATGGCACCACCCCAATCATGAACAACCAGAGAAACCTCATCTAAGCCAAGATGCTCAATAAGCTCTGTCAGAGCGTTTATATGATTTTCAAGGGTGTAGGCGTAGTCCTGCGGTTTATCTGACAAACCACAACCAATATGATCCGGCACAATCACCCGAAATCTGTCTTTAAGTCTGGTTACCAGGTTCCGGTAGTAATAAGACCAGGTGGGGTTACCATGCACCATGACGAGTGCTGGTCCCTTACCCTCATCAAGATAAGACATGGTCTGTCCATTGACTCTGAGCGTTTCAGGTGTGAACCCATAGGGCAAGGTCGTCATGTTTACCATTCAATTCCCAGCATAAGACAATTTATACCACTGCCAATTCCCAAAACGGCAGCTTTATCTCCCGGCTGCAACTCACCACTTTCCGCACCCATAGCCAGCGTTATTGGGGCCGAAACCGACCCAACATTCCCAAGAAACTGCAGAGTCTCGAAATTTTTAACGGGATCAATGCTCAGTGTTTCCAACAACAGTCTTGCGTGGGCACTGCCAACCTGATGACAAAAAAAACGGCTGATCTGCCCGGACGACCAGTTCAGCTCAGCAAGAAAATCCTGCCAGACCAGGGCTGCAGTTTCAACACCACGCTTAAGAAGCTCTTCTGAATCAGTTGCCATCAAGGTAGCACTGGTGTTATCACCACCTCTGCACAAATCATTATGACTGGTATTGGCCCGACATGCGCCACCAAGTAACCGATGTCTTGAATCTGAAGGATCACCTGTAAGCACTAAGGCAACAGCTCCTGAACCTATGGTGAATGATGCGAAGGAGGGTTTAATAGATTTCCGGGTCAGCGACTCATCCTGAAGCAGTGCCTTGATGGTTGAATAAACCAGCTCTTCAGCGGTTTCCCCGGCCACAATAAGGCCATGTCTGACCTGACCAAGTTCAATCATATTTGCCAGAACTATCATACCGTTTAGAAAGCCCAGACAGGCATTTGACAGGTCAAAAATCTGGCATTTATCTGTAAGGCCCAACGAGTGGTGAACAAAGGCCGCGGTAGCCGGTTCCATCATATCTCGACACACAGAAGTAAAAATCAAACAGTCTATATCTTCAGGGGATAAACCAGAACTATCAATGGCCTTCTTGCCGGCAAGTGCGGCGCCCTGACTGGGCAGCATCCCCTTGTCCCAAAACCTGCGCTCTTTAATTCCACTCATCAACTCAAGACGCCCTTTGGGCAGTTTTAAGCGTTTATAAACCGGCGAAAGCTCCTCTTCAAGTGCTTCAGAGGTAACAATATTGGGCGGCAGTTCATAGCCGAAACTTTGTAGGAATACTTTAGAATAGTGCATGATTTCAGGATCTGTTCACGCTGGAGACAATTGCAGCATCGAAAAAGTTAAGTGACATTCCGGCATCGACAACAATAGTTTGAGCGGTGATCCCTGACGAACGAGTCGAAAGGAGAAAAGCGGCCAGGTTAGCAGCTTCCATTGTTGTAACCCCTTTCTTGCGGGGAATAACCTGCTCGGCATAGAGGTAACTATCAACATAGCCAGGGATACCGGCTGAAGCTGATGTTTTTAAGAGTCCCGGACAGACTGCATTAAACCTCACGTTAGAAAAGTCTGAAAAACTTTTAGCCAGAAAACATAAGGATGAATCCAGGGCGGCTTTAATTGGCGCCATATAGCCATAATTCTCGGCCGCCATCCTGGTGGAAGAGATAGAGATAGTCACCACCGAGGCATCATCGGCCAGCAGCGTCTTAAAATGATTGCATATGGAGAGTAGAGAAAAACAGGATATAGTAACGGCCTGCAGGAAGTCGGCCTTCAGGGTCTCGTGGAAGGGCTTTATCCCCTCAGAGTAATTGGCAAAGGCAATAGAGTGAACAATGCCATGAATATCGCCGGAGATAGAGGCTGCAATCTCGTCACGAACACGAATTATATTTTTTTCTTCCTCAACATCACACACAAAGACAGGAGATTGCGGGAATAATTTACGTGCTGTCTCCTGACGTTCGGCACTGCGGACCACATGGATGACCTCAGCGCCTTCATCAATTAGAATCCTGGCAATGGCGCAGGCCACCGACTTTTTATTGGCAAGTCCAAAAACAACGAATCGCTTCTCTGCAATACCAAGGAAACTCATACTGTCAAATCTATCCACAAATGTTTAACTATTTACCAAAAAGAGCAAAACCAGTTATCTACTGATTTGCCCACAAATTTTGAACTTAGGAGCCGTCAAAAAACAACATGGCTACTTTGGATGTATACCTTACGGCTCCTTATGCCATCTGTCTCACTGAAACGGCCAGGTTATTTTCTGACAATGGCTTAGCACACTGCGTGCGAGCTTTTGTTTCACCGCAAAGACGCAGATAGCACCCTCAACGACAGGGCATAAACTCCGACTTCGGAGGTCGCAGAGAACAACTAAAAAAAGCTGTTGTCAGTGTGTTTCCGTGTGATTCTGTGGCAAAAAATGTTTTTAAACGTCATTGCAACTCCCGATAGCAAAGATCAACTAAAGAATCTCTGCGTACTCCGAAGTCTGCGCTATCTGTGTCTTGAGCGAAGCGAGCGGTTTATTTCAATTAGCCTAAAATGGAAATTCCTATGCTAGGAAACTCAAAAGCTACGTAATGGTACAACCAAAATCAAGTGACACCGCGACTTTATCTTCAACCAGCACCTTACCCTTGAGCAACCAGGCTGCACCGATAACCTCTTTGAGATGCGCAACAAGACGAACGGTATCGCCGGGTTTAATCGATCGTTTAAATCGAGCACCGTAAATCCGAGTCAAGACCGGGACACCTTCAACGGACGTACCTTCTCTCTGCAAGATATCGGCAATCAACACTGCCCCTGCCTGAATAATTGCCTCACATAAAATTACACCAGGGGTAATTGGATGATGCGGATAATGGCCAGCATACATATCAAGATCCGGTGCAAAATATTTTTCAGCGACTATTGTTTGACTATCAATTGAGATAATTCTGTCAACCCATAAAAATGGTGGTCTATGGGGTATTCTCTCATAAATCTCAGATTCCACCGTTGATCTCCAGAACAGAACCGGTAATATAAGCGGAGTTTTTACCTGCTAAAAACAAGACCGCGTCAGCAACTTCTCTTGGTCTGCCAAATCTTTTCAGGGGAACCATTTTTTGATACTGCTTAATCTGCTCATCATTAAGATTGGCAATCAGATCCGTCTCGATAAACCCGGGTGAAATACAGTTGACCGTGATTTTTCTCTTAGCGGTTTCCTTTGACAGTGAACGCATCATGCCTATCTGCCCTGCCTTTGAGGCTGAGTAATTTGCCTGTCCGGCAAATCCTAGATAGGACATTGGTGATGTCACAAAAATTATTCGACCGTACTTTTTTTTCATCATCAGCATCACAGCATGTTTTGCCATGGAATACGAGCCGGTAAGGTTGACATCAATCACCCGCTGCCAATCTTCATAGGGCATCATGGCAAGCACAGAATCCCGTCTAATTCCGGCATTGCTGATTAAAATATCGATGCTCTCATACTGATCTTCAATTTTTTGATAGAGCTGTGTCACCTGCGCATAATCGGAAACATCGCACTGGAACAGCTGTAATCGATCGCCAACGTCCAGATCTTTAGCGACCATGCCGGCGGCAACAGTATCGCTGCCATAGACACCGACAACAGTCGCCCCCGCCTCAAGAAGCGCCTGGGTAACGGCCAAACCAATACCCTTGGTTGCCCCGGTTACAACTGCAATCTGTCCAGAAAAATCCATATTTATCTGCATATCAACCAAGAAATTTAGTTTTTGAATTAGCGCACTATGTGCGGAGTTTTAGTTCTTTTTTTAAACAGCAACTCATAAAATCCCTGAATCTAACTGCGCACATAGGCATCAACATCATTGGAAACAATCACGCCATAATTGATGGCACCTAACCAACCAGACATTATTATACCAACCGAACCCACATGAAATAAGCCCGGCACAAACTTGAAAATCGACCTGGAGATATCGAGCCCCTCAAACTTAGTTCCAAAGGACGATCCGCCCTTATGCAGAGTGTATCGCTTAAAGGTCTTCGGTGTCGCGCCTTCAACCCAATCACATTTATCTCTGATACCCGGCAGAAATTTATCTAAGGCGTCAAGCGCCTTTTGCTCCATTCGTTTCTTGGCTTGGGCGTATTCAACGTCTCCAAGAGATGCCCAATCATCGTAGCGGGCATTCATCGAAGCAACAATAGTATATCGATCATGCCCCGGTCGTGTTTTAGGATAATACAATGAAAATGTTCTGCTTTTAGTGTTCATGTCCAGCATTTCATTGGAGTCAAACTCTTCAGATCCAGAGGTGAAAATCAAATCGCCTATATCGTCGATCCGTTCACCTTTTTTAACCCCCATATAGACCTGACAGCTGGAGTTGTTGATCTGTACCGCATCAGAATCTTTTATAAAATCAGCTGGAAAAGCGTCTTTGCCTGCCAGATCATAGACTGTATTAATAATACCGCTGTTTGAGACAACCGCCTTTGCTGCTATCACTTTTCCGGCAACTTCAACGCCGCGAACTTTTCCCTTTTCGATGACAACCTTGTCGGCTCGAGCTCGCGTACAGAATGTCACACCATTTTTTTCAGCCTCATCGACCATCATACCAATAAGTTTGTCGGTTCCGCCTTCAAAGGTAAAAACCCCCTTGTTCATGAAATTAGAAAAAACGATGCCATAGGTTATGGCAGGATCATCAAGGGTTGAGCCATTGGCATAGGTTATCGGTTCCATGAGCAAACGATGAACATCACTGCGCCCGGGGAAAAACTCCTCAAACAGTTCCCTGGTGGTCATGGTTCTGTCATCGAAAAAATTCATACCGGCTACAGTTGTAAAAAAGCGCTCAATAACCGCACGATCAATCCTAAACTCGTTTTCGAGAAGGGTTGAGAAGTGCTGACGATCAAAGGTCGTTTCTATGGAGAATTGCGGGTTCACAAAACGAATGTTCTTAAGCTGAACAATGGAATCCATAATGGCACGATTCCAATATTTGCGGCATGTTTTCACCATACCGTAAGGAAATCCATGCAGAGATATATCGAAGATGTGGCCTTTACGCTTAAACCAGGTTGCCAAACCACCAATATGGTGATGATGTTCAAGTAACAACACTGTGTGCCCGGCTTTGGCAAGACGATTTGCAGAAGTAAGACCACCAAGGCCGGAACCAATAACAATTACATCATACGAATCATTTATAGCATCAATAGAGTTGTAAACCATGGAATCCCTGTATTTTAAGTCAAAATTTGATACAGCTCTGTACCATAAATAGATCATGATTTAAAGGGCTATAATGCAGAACTCGACTGCCAAAAGAGCAAGGTGGCCTGAAGAACTGGTGGGTTAGCTAAGGGAGGGTAAGGGGTAAGGGTAAAGGGTAAAGGGTAAAGGGTGAAGGGGGAAGGGGGAAGGGTGGAAGGGTGAAGGGTTAAAGCAAGATATGATTATTTACCATTGTTACGCCGCTGAGCATTGCCCCGACAATTCCTAGAAAACCCTGGTCAGTGCCGGCAATGAAGAGATTATCACAAGGTGTCAAGCCATCTTTAACCCTAACAGGACTGCCGTAAACTGCCCCAGCTGCTTTTGAGGTGTAGCGCTCTATCGTCAGTGGTGTAAAGGTGTCTTCAAACGCTATACTATCATCAAAGACCCCGATAATTTTCTGAACCGCTCCAAGAGACTGCACTTGAAATCTCTTCTTAAGGCTATCATAGGCCGGTGACCGATTCCCGCCCCTTACGGCACCACCATCAGCCTGGAGCCACAGATCGAAGTTAGCCATATTGGTCACCCGAATCTGACTCATCTCCTCTGAGGCCACACCATGAAAATTATCTGGAAAATTAATCACTCCTGAGGTCGTATCAACTGCGGTCTGTGGTCTTCTGTAGGTAAACTTTGATCCGGTTGAAAAGAAGATAGAGGTCGAATCATTTTTAATCGTCTTCATACGCGCTTTAGGCACAAGGTAAATCGACTCGACAAAACTTAACCTACCGACATACTCTTCATTTTCATTTTGCTCAGGACTCAAAAGCTTATTGGTTCCAGGCAAACCGATGGTAGAGATGACATTACTGCATGAAATCTTCTCACCGTTAGTGGTTTGAACAGCGACAATCGTATTGCCTTCCAGGCAAAGCCGATCGACACTGGTCTGATAACGGATCTCACCACCGAAAGATTTGTACTGGTCTAAAAGAACAGCAAGAAAATCTTTAATTGTTCCGAAGGGACGGAAGAAACCCTCAAAAAAAATCGCTTGAAACATAATAACAAACTGGGAAAAATCCATGTCGGACTCTTCGCTATTGCCGTAGAACATTAATGGGCAAAATATCATTTCAATAAGATCTTGATCATCAATCAACTCGTTCAAACATTTTCGAGCCGAAAGCCAAGGTCCGTTTTGAAAAGGGTCATAGCCCTTAACCAGTTCGGCAAGTTTATTAAAACCATCCACAGCCTTCGGGAAAACCCGCTGCACATCATCAAGTAACTCGCTAAAATCATTTGAAAACCGCAAAACTCTCTGCGGAAAATTAATTTCAGAGCCGAACTGCGGATAAGCGGTAAAATTTTTTCTGGAAAGCTTTAATTGACGGAGCAGGATATTTAAAGGCGCACGCTTCTGGTCTGGGCGTGCAAAATTGGTCATAGCGTGCAGACCTGTTTCAAAGAGCCTGCCATGACGGTAATAATATGAATTTAACCCACCGGGGCGCGAATGCCGTTCGAGAATAAGGGTAGGTTGCCCAAAACGGGCGTGACGAATGGCAGCAGCAATACCCGACATGCCGCCGCCAATGATAACAAGGGGATGAGACACGGACTATCTCACTGTGGTAAGCTTAGGCTCCAGATAATTAACGCAGGAAGTTAAGGTTGCCAGTTCAGGGTACTCTTCTTCTGGAATTTGGAGTTTATAACGCTTTCTAAGCTCCATAACTATGTCGAGAAAATCCATTGAATCAAGATCAAGCTGATCCCTTAAGGGTTCATCCGGGTTTAACCCCTTAATGTCAGCATCCTCATCAATATCCTGAATTATTTCAATGATTACATCACTAATATCATCACGTGTCATTCAATTTCCTCACTTAGAAAATTATGATCTAAGTTTTAAGTTCGCAGTTTTAGTACCTTAATGATTAGGGATCAGGAGTGTTTCCTGACAATTAACACAGAATTAATTCCTACCATTCCGAAAGAGTTATTCAAAATGATGTTTACAGTATCGAGCCTAACAGGTTCATTTATAACAAGATTCGGCAAATAACATTCGGGATCAATTTCATCAACATTTATGGTTGGATGCACCATATTATCTTCGAAGGCCAACAGATTACCGGCAAGTTCCAACCCACCAGCCGCCCCCATGGCATGACCAATCACACTCTTAGTATTATTAAAAAAGGTTGAGTCACATCCTTTAAACACTTCGCGAAGGGCCTTGCACTCTTCAATGTCACCCTGTTTTGTCCCTGTTGCATGCGTATTGACAATGTCGACACTCGAGGCAACGATACCAGCACGTTTTAAGGCCAGATTAATACACTCAGCCTGACGGGGCCCATAAGGCAGGACAAAGTCTCGGGCATCAGAATTCATCGCCCAGCCGATGATCTCACCATAAATCTTGGCACCGCGTTTTTGGGCGCGGTCAAGTGTTTCAAGGCAATATAGAGCAGCGCCCTCTGAAATAACAATACCATTACGATCGCGATCAAATGGTCGACTTGCCCGCACTGGATCGTCATGATAGGCCAAAGCGCCTTGAGCCTTAAAGCTGGCAAAAATCCCGAATGAACCGACACATTCGGAAATACCACCACATAAGGCCAGATCAACTTCACCAAGACGCAACATCTGAGCGCCTTGAATGAGAGCGGCGTTCCCAGCAGCACAGGCAGCGCCAACTGAATAATGCGGCCCGGTAATTCCCAGGCTCATGGTGATCTCCCCCGCCGGATTGTTCAAAACCGTTCTGGGGTTATGATGATGCGTCCAATAGTCTACGTTATAGTCAAATTGGCTGATATTATAGACTTCATTTTCAGTCTCAACAGTGCCATGCTCAGTAAGGCCTACATAGACCCCTGTTCGATCTTTAGCGTATTCGCTAAAATCTATGCCTGCACAGGCCAGGGCCTCGTGAGCTGCATAGACCCCAAGACATCCAGCCCGGGTGCCGCGTTTATTATCTTTTTTCTTACGATATTTAGTCTCAGGAAACGTACAAACACCCGCAAGAACTTTACCGACGTAACGAAGGTCAATCTGCGCTATTTCAGCATGCCCGGCGAGAAGATTCTCACGAAACTGCGTAAGGTTAGAGGCATTTGGAGCTGCTAAGCCGACACCAGTTATAACAATTCGCTGGCTAGGAGAAAATTCATCCATTTGATATATAAAGAGCTATTATCGCGATAAGATTAGGTTTATTAAACATACTCTGCAAAAAGATCAAGAAATATACTAGAAAATCACAAAACTGTCGACATGATTATTGAACCACGAGCCAGAAACATCCAACTGATAAGCCACAGTACTCTTTGCTACTCGAACTGGCTCTTAAACTGTTCAAAATCACTTTTCAGCTGCGATATCTCTTCACGCAACCGTTCAATCTCGCCAACCAGCGCCTCAACTTTTTCATTTTCAACTTTGACCTCCAGACGGGCAGGTTCTGGAGATGGACTATACGCTTCTGCCTCAGGCTCCCCCATAAGCAGATGCATATAGCGAGGCTCTTTTCTACCAGGCAACCTGGGCAGCTTAACTACCCAATCCCCTTCGATAAGGTCGGCCAGGGTCTGCTCGACCTCTTCAACAGACTCGAAGCTATAGGCACGTTCTGTCCGTGTACGAAGTTCACCAACTGTCTGAGGGCCACGCAGTAGCATAACCATCAGAAGCGAGGATTCACGAGCGACAAAATTATTAGCGTGAACAAAAATTTCTGAATATTTAGGCACCCGGCCGGATTCGCCCTGAACAACAAGCCGTTTCGACTTCAAAGAGTCCAAAGCCCGCACCACAGTAGTCTCCTCGAGACTCATTACCGGGTTGCGGCTGGACTTTTGATTACAGGCTGTTGTTAATGAAACTAGAGATAATGGATAATAATCAGGAGTTGTCATACTTTTTTCAATAAGACAGCCGAGAACCCGAGCCTCAATATCATTGAGCATAATATCCATAATTCCCTCAAATATACAAATCGTTAATAATTGGTGCGAAACCTACTAAATGCCAAAAGCAGCATACTGGTACTGAGGAATTAGAAATTATCAGCAATTAATTGTCAATTGATAAATATGTAATCAACTAGAGAATGGCCAAAACCTGAAAAAGGAAAAGGCGTGCTGCATGGGCAGCACGCCTTTTAGACTAGAAACTACAATGATGATGTTAGATCAATGTCCTGTTGCGGAACCAGCCCCACGAGGAACACGAACATCTTCAACCATCGCCTTAATGTGCTCTGGTGGATCAGCAGTAAACTGAGAAACCGTCAAGGCAACAGCAAAGTTTAACAACGCACCTACTGCGCCAAAGGATCCAGGTGAAATTCCAAAAACCCAGTTAGCAGCATTATCAGGAAGCATTGCGGTGCTCTGGATGAACAGGAACCCCTTATACCAGAAGATATAAAGAAGCGTTGAGCCTAAGCCCGCAAGCATACCACAAATTGCACCAGTATTGTTAACTCGGCGCGAAAAGATACCGAGCATCAAGGCTGGGAAGATTGAAGAGGCTGCCAGACCAAAGGCCAAGGCTACAACCTGTGCCGCAAAGCCCGGAGGATTGAGACCAAGATAGCCTGCAACCATGATGGCCCCGGCCATAGCGAATCGGCTATAGAGCAACTCCTGCTTTTCGCTGATATCCGGCATCATGATACCTTTCAAGAGGTCATGAGAGACCGCCGAAGAAATAGCCAGAAGCAGACCAGCAGCTGTAGAAAGGGCCGCTGCAATACCTCCAGCCGCAACAAGGGCGATTACCCAGTTCGGCAGGCCGGCGATTTCAGGGTTAGCAAGAACCATGATATCATTATCGACCTTAACCATTTCGTTGCCAGCCCAGCCAAAAGCTTTCTCTTTATCAGCCAAACCAGGGCCATAGTACTGGATCTTGCCATCGTTGTTTTTATCTTCAAACTTCAAGAGACCGGTCGTCTCCCAGTTCTTGAACCAGGTTGGTCGCTCATCATACGTGAGATTACCATTCGGAGATCCAATTTCGCCAGTCTGAATTGTATTCATAAGATTCAATCGAGCCATGGCACCAACAGCTGGAGCGGTTGTATAAAGAATGGCAATAAAAACAAGTGCCCAACCAGCCGAGAATCGGGCATCCTTAACCTTGGGAACTGTAAAGAATCGAGTAATAACATGTGGCAGACCAGCAGTACCTATCATCAGAGACATGGTAAGCAGGAACATGTCGAGGGTCGAGCCTTTCTGCGTCGTATACGCCGAGAACCCGAGATCAAGACATATTTGATCGAGCTTGTCGAGGAGATAGACACCATCAGTCATTGTGCTGCCAAGGCCAAGCTGTGGAATCGGGTTGCCGGTCAACTGCAAGGAGATGAAAACAGCTGGTACGGTGTAGGCAAAAATCAGAACGCAGTACTGAGCGATCTGAGTATAGGTAATACCTTTCATACCGCCAAGTACGGCATAGATAAAAACAATCACCATACCGGCAATAAGACCGTGGGCGAAATCAACCTCGAGAAAACGGGAAAATGCAACGCCAATTCCCTTCATCTGGCCAATAACGTAAGTAATGGAAGCAGTAATCAAACAAATAATAGCCACTAGACGGGCTCCATTTGAGTAAAAACGATCACCAATAAACTCTGGCACTGTGAATTTACCGTATTTACGAAGATAGGGCGCAAGAAGCATGGCCAGGAGTACATAACCGCCAGTCCAACCCATCAGGTAAACAGAGGCATCATACCCTCTGAAGGCAATAAGACCGGCCATGGAAATAAAGGAGGCCGCGCTCATCCAGTCAGCGCCAGTTGCCATACCATTCAAGATAGGATGAACACCCTTACCAGCAACATAAAACTCAGCAGTACTTGAGGCACGGGCTTTGATTGCGATGTAAATATAAAGCGCAAACGTCGAACCAACTACAAGAAATGTCAATGTTCTAAGATCCATACTTATAACTCCTCCTAGTCTTCTTCGACGTCGAATTCTTTATCAAGAGAATTCATCTTATTTGCATAAAAGAATATCAGAGCTACAAAGATATAGATGGATCCCTGCTGGGCGAACCAAAACCCTAACTTATAGCCTCCTAACCGAATACCATTCAAAGCATCGGCTAATAAGATACCAAAGCCAAATGAAACGACAAACCAGACTATTAAACATCCGATGATTAGCCGGAGGTTTCGTCGCCAGTACTCCTCACCATTACTCATAATATTCTCCCCTTTTTAATTAATATTTATGCCACAGCGTAACACTCCCAATGTGCTACGCTGTGGCACTGCTTTTTTTATGATTTCAGATTATATAGCAAGTGGTTCTACCTATGTCAAGCCTATTTAGATAACCTTTCCAGCAAACCAGTAGTTCTACCTACTGGCCGGATTGATGGGCTTTTCAAAGGATAATCTTCCATTGCCGCCCGGTGTGCAAAAAATCATGCATTGTTCTCGGGCCATATTGCTTGATCTTTTTTACCAGATACAAAAACAGATAGGCCGTCTGCAATGAATCCTGCAGGGCATTATGCTGCTCGAAAGTCGGCAGCCCGTACTCCTTCCCCAAAGAAGTAAGGCTGTAGGCAGTCCGGATATTGTAATGATCAAAGTAGTGGCCATGCTCAAACTCTTTATAGGCCATAGCCAGTCGCATCGTGTCAAGATAGGGGGTTTTAATCACGCCACCGAGCAGCTTTTTGCTGGCCCGGTTCAAAAATGCCAAATCGAGCCTGACATAATGCCCGACCAGATAGGAGTCACCACAAAATTCAAGAAATTGCGGCAAAATATCTTCAAGCGACTTCGCCTGAGTCAACTGACCTGGTGTAATTCTATGAACCAGCGTCGATTGACTGTGCAGTTTTTCCTCGGGTTTTATAAGTGCATAAAAGTTTTCACCACATTGCAGGCGAAAATCACGTATTCGTATCGCCCCAATGGCTATTATCTCATCTTTTTTCTCGTTAAGCCCTGTCAGTTCGGTATCAATAACCACAAAATCACATTTACCAATTGGCTGCAAATGTCGCTGATTCTTAAAAAAATTATTATTATGATCGATCAGTGGATGCGCTGGGACTGTTTTATTTAGAAACAGCGACTGTAGCGATTCAAGTAAGGACATTCCAACAACCTAGAATTAATGGTAAATATGAACTATGGCTTACAGATCAGTAATCTGAAATTCGAGCCGCACAACATCTTGTATTCTGGTTATCACGCTAAAAACCTCTTTTAATGTTTGGCGCTCCAGATCGGAAAGATCTTCAGGGTTAATATAATTATTTGGTTCAGCCCCCTTTTCCAGAACATTTAACTGATGAACAAGGCGCAAATGCATCAAAAACTCATAGGCCTCGATACACTCGCCACACAAGCCGGGAGATAGATACTCGCCGTTAAGCGCCATAAGCCTGTCCAGGGTATTGACTTCATTAACCCCGTGCTTCAAGGCCATTAATCGTGCAAAATCAACAATAAAGACAATGGCTTTGCTTTTTAAATCAAAGGTGTTCTTGTGATCCCCATTTTTTTCAACAATGAAATTCTTAAAAAACGTTAGGGGCGGCCTTGAGGCAAGGCAGTTTCGGGCCAGGTATAACAAGAAGATTCCTTCCCGTTTTATTATCCTGTTTAAACTTTCTCGCAGCTTCTCGGCCAGAGAGGCCTCTCCGTAACCGGATCGAAAGTCAAAGAAGATTGTTGAGTTAAGCACCTCCTGAGGGTTTGGAGTTCCACACCACTTAAAAAAATAGTTTTCCCAGACCGGAAAAGGCTGCCGCCACTTCGGGTTCGAAGCCATTATATCTCCGGGACAGAGCGGATACCCACACTGCACCAGATGATTGATCGCCCGTTCGGCAAACTCTTTAAAATAGAGCTCAGCTTTTTGGGCAATCGCAGGGTCACTGGACTGCTCGTAAATAATTCCATTGTCCTGGTCGGTTTTAAAGGTCTGCTCACGGCGACCTTCACTACCGACAAGCAGCCAGGAGAAAGGAACCGGTGCCGGGCCTAAATCTTCCTGAAGAAGGGTAAGCAGTTTTGTTAAAATATGATCATTTAAAACTGTAATCATGCGGGTGATATTGTTGGCCTTTGCCCCCTCTTCAATCAATGAGCGGATAACAAAAGGTACCTTTTTCGACAAGGCATAGAGTCCCTCGATATGCCGTTGCGACACAATTTCCCGAAAGAGGTATAAGGGTGAAGTTCCCTGATGCACCATAATATCATGGGTGGTTATCATCCGGATAATTTCACCGCCCTTTTCAATCGCCAGGTGATGGACCCGCTCTTTCATCATTTTCAGCAGGGCATCAAAACCTACTGAGAGGTTGGAAATCGTCTGCACAGGAGAAGACATTATTGTTTCTGCCTTGGAGGTGTAGGCTAATCCCTGGGCCACAACCTTTGAACGGATATCCTTATCGGTTATGATACCGACAATTTTACCGCTTTGATCTGTAAGCAAGAGAGAACCGATATAGTTGTCACTCATCAGACGCGCAACTTCCTGCACTGTTGCTGTTGATGGCGCGCTAAAAAGTTTACCTTTGGCAATGTCCTCAACTGGCGCACTGAACAGGTGAAGAGCACCTTCGGCCTGGGGAGCCGCCTTCTTCTGTCGAAGCTCAGCGTAAACACCTTTCACCAGTTTTTCGGACATGGTTCTCAGAAAATACTGGGCAATCCCCTTATGCTCGTCAAGAACCTTTTGAAAATCATCCTTACCGATAAGAAAACAAAATGTATCCTCAATGGTTTCAACATTCAGATTAGCCGTTGTTCCCTGGATGATCGGCAGCGCCCCAAAGCATTCACCCTCACCACGAAAATCCACCAGAGTGGCACTGCCCTCATCTGCTCCATCAAGGCTCAGATAGCTTTTCACCCCACCCTTTTCTATTATGTGCAAATAATCAACCTTCGTAACATTCTGCTGAAATATGCGGGTCCCTTTTGGAAAAAAATCAACCAGGCATTTTTTAGCAAGCCTGTTGAGTTCTTTGGGATCAAGAAGAGAAAAAGGCAGCGAGTCGGCCAGAAAACCGACTACATTTTCAATCGGCACAAAATTTTGTTCATTTTCTACTGGCATAGCTAGGCATCAACCTCCGACAACAGTTCCTCTTTAGCAAAGAGTTTCCGATACAAAAAACCCGACAAAATAATCATCGCCAAGGAAACCATCAGACCGATCCCGTACTGATTGTGTTTATGAACAAGAGACAACACTGTGAGCACAAATAGAAACCGGAAGCCATTTTTATGAAAACATAACAATTTGCGAAGAATGTAGACATTGACAAGCGGGACCACCAAGGCAGCGACAGTTCTCATATCTAAGACACCATAGGTGACAATCTCAAAGACACTTTTAGCCGTGACCAGAAGAACCAGGCCCACCAGAACCAGAGTTAAAACCAAATATTTTTTTTGATTAGCGAGGGTGCCGTAGTTATTCAGATGATAAATTATCTCCTCATCATCGTCGACCCCCTTCATTTTCTCAAAGACCTTTTTACGGCTCAAGCCGCTTTTCAACTCCTGTACTACCTGTTTCTCAACCATCATAGAGCATATTCCTGTTCCGGATTCTCCGGTGTTATCTAAAGGTACAATCTAAAAGTTAGATCTGACTAAAGCAAGTTTGCTGTTTTTTGTAAATAAAGATTATACAGTGCTAACGGGCAATCCTTTGTGATCATTACAGTTTTCATTGAATAGCAATATGTTTCGTGGTAAAAAATATCTGCGATAAAACTTAGAGTCCCACACTAATTTTCCACAGCCTGAAAGGCTGATTACCCCGAACCGATAAAATTTCGGGTAAAACAATCACAATCTCCGGGAATAGAACTTATGTGCGTCGCTGTCCCTTCTAAAATTATCTCCATTAATGACATGTCGGCCATCATTGACGTTGGCGGTGCCAGGAGAGATGTCAGCTTAATGCTTTTACCTGAAGAGGCCCAGGTAGGCGACTATGTATTAGTTCACGCCGGCTTTGCCATTCAAAAACTTGACGCCAAAGCCGGCCTTGAAACCTTGAAACTCTTCGAAGAGATGGCAGCAAAACTTAAAGAATCCGACAGCTAGACCATGCACGAAGCCTCAATAATTATGGGAGTCCTTGAAACTGTTACCCGACAATGTCAGCAGGAGGGCTACACAAAGATCAACTCCATCCGTCTGCGCATTGGTAAAGCCTCAAGCATCCTGCCGGACTCTCTTTACTTTGCCTTTGATGCCGCCAAGATTAACACCCTGGCCCATGGCGCCGAGCTGATAATAGAAAGCGTTCCCATCGGGGGAACCTGCAAGGCCTGCGGGCACGACTTTGCAGTAGAGGAGTTCATCTTCAACTGCCAGAACTGTCAGTCAACAAAAATTAACGTGAGTCGTGGCTTTGATATGGAGATCGTTGATATGGACGTTGATTAGTTTACATGGAAGGACTTGCACATGACACTGCTTCCGTCTGCATCGGTTTTATGGTAATCCGTACAAGGAACGTTTAGCTCTCATCAAATATACAAGGGTTCGATGAAAAAAATACTTATTGTTGATGACGAACTCAGCATGCGTGAATTCCTCAAAATTCTCCTTGAGAATGAGGGCTATTCCGCTGAGACTGCCAGTGACGCCTCAAGCGCCTTACAACTTGAACATATTGAAAGTTTTGACCTTATCATCTCTGACATCAAGATGTATGGTCTCTCCGGCCTTGAATTCCTGGATCTACTTCGTGCTAAAGGCATTAAAACCCCGGTCATACTTATCACGGCATATGCCTCTCCTGAGGATGCCGTACAGGCGATGAAGGGAGGGGCTTACGATTACATCACAAAACCCTTTAATGTCTCGGAAATAAAAGAGATCGTCAGCAACGCCCTGGCAATTTCGCAGCCCGCAGCTGCAACTCCAAACAATCAATCGAGCTTTGAGGGAATTATTGGTCAAAGCCCTGAAATGCTGAAGGTTTTTGACTTAATCAAGCAGATCGGCCCAACCCATGCCAACATTCTTATCCAGGGAGAATCCGGCACCGGAAAAGAGCTCGTTGCCCGAGCGATCCATATCCACAGCAAAGCTGCCAGCCACAATTTTGTGCCGATCATCTGCAATGCAATTCCGGAAAGCCTCTTCGAAAGTGAAGTGTTTGGACATGTCAAAGGTTCATTCACCGGTGCAACCCACGACAAAATCGGCCTCTTTGAAGAGGCCGATAACGGCAGTGTCTTCCTCGATGAAGTCGGTGAACTGACCCCGCTGATTCAGACAAAACTTCTGCGTATTCTGCAAGAAAGAGAGTTCAAGCCGGTCGGCGGCACAAAAAGCATCAAAGTCAATGTACGGATCATTTCGGCTACAAACCGTGACCTTGAGCAAGAAGTCATAAGTCAACATTTCAGGGAAGATCTTTTCTATCGGCTTACTGTCGTTCCGATACGCTTACCACCGTTACGTGAACGAATCAGTGATGTGCCGCTGCTTGTTGACCATTTCCTGAAAAAATACTCCCGCATGTTCAGTAAGAACATAACGGAACTATCATCCTACGCCATGGAAGTCTTGATGAAATATGATTTTCCCGGCAATGTGCGCGAGTTGGAAAACATCATTGAGCGGGGTGTGGCGCTTGAGAACTCAAATATTATTCTACCGGAAAGCCTGACGATCTCCGCCCATAAAAAATCGGCCCTGCATGCCAAAAACACCCCTGCCCCGCCACCTCTACCACCGGCAAGCAGTTCCCCCGCCCCTTCGGGTGACCTGTTTGAGTTAGGCATGGAGGAGGCAGTTGCCCGACTTGAGCAAGAGATGATCCGCACAGCGCTCAGCCAAGCAAACAACTCGAAGATGAAGGCTGCCGAACTTTTAAAAGTCAGCTTTCGCTCTTTTCGCTATAAAGTAAAAAAATACGGAATCACCTAGTTGTTAGACTTAAGCAACCAAACCGTTCCCAACCAATCGAATCCCCAGGATCAACGCCTGCATCGACAGGTCAAATGGCTGCTGCTTTTCCGTGTTCTCCTGCTCTCCTTTATTCTTGGCATAAGTTCCGTCCTTAGAACTACAAAACCGGGGATAAACATCCCTTCCACCTACATCATTTTCGCCTTCATTATTTTTATCTATTTTTTCAGTATCATTTCAGCAGTTCTAACCAACAAACTGAAAAAATTCGCGACCTTCACCTTCTTTCAGATACTTGCTGACGCCACTTTCACAGCTATCATTGTCTATTATTCCGGCGGCAGCCGATCAATATTTGTTTTTGTTTTTTTCTTCCCGTTAATCAGCGGTGGCTTGCTGTTATTCATGCGTGGCGCCCTGACAATATCTGCCTTTAGCGTTATCTGCTATGCCTTGATCCTGTCAACTGAACATGAGCCGTTAGCCTCGTATTTCAAGTTCTTTTTCTACCAGAACCCACCTACAAATCTCAACATCCTGCTGCAGAGTTTTTCTGTCTACGGCATCAGTTTTTTTCTTGTTTCTATTCTCAGTGCCATCCTGGCGAGACGCCTGCTTACCACAGAACTAGCCCTTGACGAAACCGCTCGCAATCTTGATGCGCTCAGCGTTTTATACAAACAGATCTTTGACGACATCTCTTCAGGCATTATAACGATAGACTCTAAAGGCGTAATCACCTCCTTTAATCGTGCCGCAGAAGAGATTACCGGTTACGCAGCAGGCGAAGTGATCGGCCGTTTGGCAGACACCATCTTTTCTGGTCTGACATCTCCCACAGATCAGCATCAACGCCCGGTAATAACCTTGCAGCGTAAAGACCAAAAGAAGGTGCCTATTGGCTATTCCTGGGCAAAACTGCATATGCCCGGCAGCCAAAAAAATTATCGCGTCTACACCCTCCAGGATTTAAGCAAAATAAAGCAGATGGAGGCCCAGCTTAAACAAAACGAAAAAATGGCCGCCATCGGCCAGATTGCAGCTGGAATTGCCCATGAATTCAGAAACCCGCTTGCCGCCATCTCCGGGGCTGCGCAGGTGCTAGACAGCACTCTTAATAAAACCCAGACCAACACCAGCCTGCTAAAAATAATTACCAGAGAGTGCGCACGCCTGGAAAATAATATTAGTGATTTTCTGCAATTTTCCAAACCGGCTCACCCCGAACAGACCTGGTTGTCAATCGGCAAACAGGTGCAGGAAAGCTGGGGCATTATTCAACAAGGGGCCCAAACCACCCCTGAACTTAGTACTGACATTCCCAATAATCTTGACTGCTGGGCAGACCCGCATCAGTTAAAACAGATCCTGATAAATCTGCTTCACAATGCCGCCATGGCCTGCGCCAAGACCAGCGGCTCTGTGTCTTTGCGGGCCAACGAAGAGAAACAAGCCGACTCGTCAACTGTTTTTGTCCTTGAGGTATCTGATACAGGTTGCGGAATTGCTCAAGAAAAACTATCCAAAATATATGAACCCTTCTATACAACCAAAGAAAACGGTACCGGCTTGGGGCTGGCGATTGTTAAACAGATTATAGACGGGCATAATGGTTCTATCAGCTGCAGATCAACTGAACAAGGCACCACCTTTACCGTCAAGCTCCCCTTACCAGAGGCTTCGTAGCCGATGCATCTCCACCGTTCTGCTTTCCTGCTTTGCCTTGCCGGCTGGTTTTCTCTTCCAGCTGCTTACAGCCCTGCGTCCAGCCCTGCGTCCCGCCCTCAAAACTATTTCGAAAGCCTGTTTGGATATGGATCTGTGAGCTATGAGTTCCGCAACGACCTTCCGGAGTGGGATCGGATACTTCGCCGACACTCATTCGAAGATTTCTCAGGCGGGCAGATTTTAGAACCATGGCACATATTCATTGACAACACACGGGCTGACACCCCGTCGCAACAGATTAAAAAGGTTAATCGTTTTGCCAACCAACACGACTATGTTCTTGATATCGACAATTACGGAGTCGAAGACTACTGGGCCATTGTCCGCGAGTTTCTAAAAAATAACGGTGACTGCGAGGATTATGCGATTACTAAGTACTTCTCACTGCGCCTTCTCGGGTTCACCAATGATTCTCTTCGAATTGTCGTCTTGCAGGATACCAATTTGAATGTTGCCCATGCCGTTGTTGCAGTTGCTTTAGATGGTGATATTTTCATACTGGACAATCAGGTAAATGCAGTTTTGTCACACAAGGACATACTTCATTACACGCCATTATACTCTATTAATGAAAACCGATGGTGGCTACATATACCAAATACCTGAGCCAGACAAAATCCGGCAACAGTATTTTTTCACATAAAAACAAGAAAAACACAGGTAAATCATGAACAGTTCCCCCCAGAGCAGACCCCTTAAAACAGCGTGTTTATTTATCATACTTTTTACCGTTCTAAGTTCACTAGGTGTTCTCTTTCTAGTCAGGCATGAAAACAAACGTGACCAGAAAGACTGGCAGATCTTTCTAGAGGCCACTACAAACTCAAAGCAGCGACTCGTTGACAACTGGCTCAGCGCTCAGCTTTTTGTTGTATCAGAACTGTCGCAAAATGCCTCCTTACAGCACTACACAAGAGAAGCACGCCGACCCGGTGTTTCTCCCGGAATAAAGGAGTCGCAGCTTACATTTCTGCGCAGCCTTATACACACAACTGCTGATAAAAATTCATTTTCAGACTCCAATGCCTCATATAAACCAAAGGCCAATATTCAAAGAAAGTCGCCCAATGGCCTCGCTATCCTCAGCTCAGACCTTGAATATATCATTGGCACAACCGGTTTTGATTATAGCCCTGAACTGCTCAGGCAATCTATGAACCACCCTTCTTCAGTATCAAAACCTCGTATTACTAAGGTGAGTAAAGGAAGCGACGGACTCCCCGTCGTTGGTTTTATCGCCCCGCTTATCAACCAGAAAACAACACAGACTGACAGCGGCAAAGTGAGTGGGGTGATCTACGGCTACAAAAGCCTCGCTCCCCTCCTCGCACAGTTGAGCGCCACCTCGACAAAATACAGCAGTGAAGAGACCTTGCTGCTTTTTGAGGAACAAAAAGCAATCGTTAACATTACTCCGTTAGCCGATGGAACACAGCCTCTGATGATGAAACGCCCAGCAAACGCCCCGACGGCCTCCGCTTACGCACTCAAGAGCCCTGGAACTTTTAACCGGCTTACCGACTACCAGGGCAACGATGTTTTTTTCGTAAGCACCGCAATCAAGGAGACAGACTGGATTCTTATCCATAAAATTGACACCAGCCAGGCCCTTACCGAGTCAAAAGACCATCAACGCTTTTTAATCATCTCACTGGGCCTGGCAACCTTTCTGATCAGCTCGCTGCTGGCAGCCTCCTGGTGGTATGTCAACAGTATCAAAAAACAGGCCTTGGCCAAAGACCTTCACAGACAAAATACCCTGCTGGCTGTTAAAAACCACCTGCTCGACTCTATAAATGATACTATTCGTGACTTCATACTTCTGGTTGACAGCCACCGGCACTGTATTTTCATGAGCACTCAATTTGCCCACAAGCTCTCCTGTTCGCCCAAAGATATAGAAGGACGCACAGTTGAGTCCGTCCTGGGAATAGATCAGGCGATTATCCTAGAGGAGTATATTGCCTCCGCTTTTTCTCAAAAAAATACCATTACCACCCCGCTTTTAATGAAAATTTCCGGTGCGGTGTCCTACCTGCACGCCACCTTCACCCCTCTGCATTTTGAAAAAGCAGTGGGCGAATATGACGCAACGCTGATAACTTTTCATGACTTAACGGCTTTAAAAGCAGCTGAGGACCGAGAAAACAATCTACAACGACAACTTATCAAAACCTTAATGTCGGCTATCGACAAGCACGACCCCTATTCAGCCAATCACTCTGCTAAGACTGCTGCTATCAGCTTATTGGTTGGCAAAGCCATGAATATCTCATCCCCGGAGATCGAGACACTGCAATCAGCTGCCAGTTTATGTAACCTAGGCAAACTATCAATTGAAAAGGGGCTGTTAACTAAGGCGACCAAACTCACCGATGATGAACTGCGGGCAATCCGGATCGAAACGCAATACGCCTGCGACCTGCTGACAGATATCGATTTTGAAGGTCCTGTTACCGAGACAATCGCTCAAAAATATGAACATTTAGATGGTTCCGGCTACCCACATGGCCTTAAGGGTGCTGCAATTATCCCCACCGCACGAATCCTGGGTGCGGTAAACGCCTTTGTTGCGATGATCAGCCCTCGTGCCTATCGTGACAGGCTTTCCCCACAAAAGAGCATCGAGCTACTGATGGCCAGTGCCGATACGATATACGACCGTAAGGTACTGGCTGCCTTATTTCAGGTTGTTGAAAACGAAATTGATTGGGACAACTGGAACGTTTAACTTTCCGATTGAGTTAGCCACACTCTGCGGACCTTGGTTTCACCGCAAAGACTTAAAGGACGCAAAGGACGCAAAGAACAACAAAAAAATCTCTGCGCTCTCTGCGTCTTGAGCGAAGCGGGCGGTTTATTTCAATTTGACACTCGGAGTTGTTGCGCAGAATATAACTGGCTCCGTTTGATTTCTTTACTGATTTCAGGTAATGATGACTGATGGCAACTTTCCAACGATATCTCTTCACAATTACAGTGACTCTAATCACCCTGGCAACTCTTAGCCCTGGCTTTGCTCAGGCTACAGTATATCGTTTAGGAGTACCTGAAGAGCATAATTCACCTACCTACCAGAAGCTCTTTAACTCCATTCGCGACAAAGGCCTGACCAGAGGACACACCCTGGAGATCGTCCCCATTGCCCTGCCTGCCAATCTACAGGAAAACGAAAAGGAGCAACTCCGTCAATCGATTGCCCAACAATGTGATCTTTTCTTTTCGACTGGGGACAGCGTAACAACACTGTTTAATCTTCAGATTAAGACACCGCTTCTTTTTATCAGTACAATAAGTCCCAGCACAGAGATACCTGCCAGCATGAAAGAGACTACCACGGGTTTCTACTGGGGACCAACCGCCACCATTTTCAAAAAATCATTACGGTTCCTACCCCAAAATTCTAAACAAATTGCGATTATTTATTTTCGTGGCTCAAAACTCAGCACCAGAACCCAGACGTACGAGAAAATCGCCAATGATTTAGACATTTCATTGACCATTAAAAGCTATGCAGACGAAAATGATATAGCCCGAGTGATGACAGAGCTTAAGGCCCAAGGGATTGATGGGATTTTTCTATTTCCCCCTGCAATTCGAAACAGTGACCTTGCAGAATTAGTCAAATGGCAGATCAATCTGAAGCTGCCGATTATCGGCCAGAGCGAAGAGCATATCAGAAAGGGACTTTTGGGCGGCCCTGCCGTGGACTCCGACCTGATCAACCCCAGACTTACAGATTATGCGATTAAAATTTTTAATGGGCGCACGCCCGGGCAACTGCCCCCCATCTACCTTTCCCGCCCGTTCATGCTTAACCTGAGTACCGTCAGTAAAATTGGGGCCGAAATTGCTCAGGATGTCATTGACCAGTCAAAGATTCTTGGCACCGGAAACATTCAGGAAAGAGACGAACAAACAAACGTTCCTTTAGTACCAGGGCATTTCACCATTGGAGTCCCTGATACTATAGGCCAAATTGCCTTGCAAAACCTCCTCAACTCCCTTCAGCATTTGGGCTACAAAAAAGACGGTAACCTCACTATCGTATCGTATGATTTAGTAAACCCAACTCTCGACAAACAAGAACTGGCAGATAAAATTTCCGATGAGTGTAATCTGTTTTTCACCACAGGCAATGCCCTGCCCAGCCTTTTACAAATGCCTGAAATAGAGCACCGCACCTTTGCAAATACCTCTGAGATTGGCATTAAAATGCAGGAACTTCAGGCAGTAACCGACTTCATTCTGCTCTACCCTCCTTCGGTAACAGATGAGGATATTACTGAAATAGTTGTGTGGCAGAATAAGCTGAAATTTCCAGTCCTTGCACAAACCAGAGAGCAGATTCAGGCGGGCTTGGTGGGTGGCCCGACTGTAGACTACGACAAAGCATCGCCAAAGCTGGCCAGTTATGTTGACAAATTGCTGCACGGCAGAAAGCCAAGTTCGCTGCCGATTTACCATATTTCTGAAAATATCATTGTTAATCTAAGAGCAGTGACCACTCTCGGCCTTGACCTGCCAGAAGAGCTTATATCTCAGGCTGAAATCATTCGATAGAGGCCGATGAAACTTTCCACTCAAATCCTTACAGCCTCCCTCCTGCCCTTTATTTTCATAACGAGCTCCTATTACTATCTGACCGGCCATACATTCAGAGAACATATCAACAATTTATATCTGTCCCGAACCGAAACAGAACTGATCCAGATAGAAAAAAACTTTCGTTCGTTTATCTCTGATATGGAGGCTCATCTTAAGTTTTTTGCAGCTATCCAGCCACCTGACGAAAGTCAGGCCTCCCGTACAAGAATTAGTTTTACACACCTTCTCCAGGGTTCTGAGTCTATTTTTCAAGTTTCGGCCATTAACACCAATGGCAGAGAATGGCTTCGCGTCGAACAGTTTCCATCTGAAACCGGCAACAAACTGCTCAACCTGTTCACCTCGCCAATTTACCTGCAACCGATGCTGAATCTTTCTTTCTACATCGATAAAATTAGTTTCAGCACCAACTTCCCCATTCCCTTTATCGATATTTCCTTACCCATTAAGGTACTTAGAACCGGTGAACTCTCAGGGGTGCTCTGGGCGAAAGTATCGTTTCAAGTGGTTCAAGGTTTTCTGGAACAGTTTATCCCAGACCAAGGTAAAATCCTATTGCTCGACGGCGCCAGTGGCAACACCTTGGTGAAGGCAGACGCTACCGAAAAAGAGTTTCTCTCCGTAGAACAGCTTATGATTAAAGACATTATCAACAACAAGGAGCTTATCGGTGTTTCTAAAAGTACGCAAACCGGCTTCGAGGCAACATTTGTCTTCCGAAAATTTACAATAAAAGATTTAAATTTTGTCCTGGTCTATTACCAGCCAGACGACCAGATTTATTACCTTGCCAATCGCTTGGATTTTAACACGAAGATTTTTCTCCTGGCAGGACTGTTCCTCTTTTATATCAGCAGTTTCCTTTTAATTAAAAAGATAATCCGCCCATTAACCAAGGTAACGGAAAGCTTAAGCAGGTTAAAAGAACAGTATAAATCAGACACCGCAGTCTCTCTCGGCTCAAAATCGGCTCACGCAAATGAAGTCGAACAACTTCAACTCTCTTTCTCCTCATTCAGGGAACAACTTCAATCGTACCGGGAACAAATAGAGGCGTTCAATCATACTCTGGAAAACAAGGTTAAACAAAGGACTCAGGAGCTTCAAGACACTCAGGATATGCTGCTCCATGCCGAAAAACTCTCTGCTATTGGCAAACTTTCAGCTTCAATAGCCCATGAGATAAACAATCCACTCTATGGCATTCAAAGCATCATCGAGGGGCTTAAACTCAACAGGCATCTGGAGAAAGAGGATGTTGAACTGGCAGATCTGGCCTTATCTGAATGCAACAGGGTAAAGAATCTCATCCGAGACCTTCAATCTTTCAACCGCCCGTCACCAGGAATGAAGGCACCTACAGAGATCAATGGGCTCATAAACGATATCCTGCTCATCACTAAGAAAAGCTTAAAAGAAGGCAACGTTGTAGTTCGAAAAGATTTTGCGACAGCCATTCCCAGGATTTCTATCATTCCGGATCAGATGAAACAGGTTTTTCTTAACGTTCTAAACAATGCCGCCGACTCTTTTGACAAAAAGGGCGGGTTAATAACCATCAGCACAGAGCTCTTAAAAGCCAGTATCAGCATTAGATTCAAAGACACCGGCAGCGGCATCAGCCCTGAGCATATCAAACATATTTTCGAGCCGTTTTTTACCACCAAATCGGAGGTAAAAGGCACCGGCCTGGGCCTGTCAGTATCCTATGGAATTATAAAAAATCACGCTGGTACCATCACTGTGGATTCAGAATTAGGCGCTGGCTCAACCTTTACCATAAATTTACCAATTGATTAAGAGTGCCACAAAGAGTATCCTTAATAAAATCAGTACCATAGACAAACCAAACATAAACGGCAATGAAAACACTCTTATTAGTAGACGATGAAGATGTTATACGACAGGCTTTAAGCCGTAATTTGCAGAAATCAAATTACGACGTGACTTCTGCGGTCAGCGGCGCTGAAGCAGTCTCTTACCTGCAGAAAAAGCCCTATGACATAATCGTTACCGATTATTTAATGGAAGGAATCAATGGCATTGAACTTATGACCAAGGCCAGAGAGTTATACCCGGATATAAAAGTTATTGTTTTTTCCGGCTACATGGAACAAAATTTTGAAGAGGCCTTGAAAGCAGCCGACTGTTTCCTGACCAAACCAATCGGCTTAAATGATCTTCTTAAAGCTATCGAAACCGTACTCAACAAGTAAACACCATCACCGTCGGTATACGTTTTCATATAGGCGGTGCAATCGTTACCAGGATTCTCATATCGGTTTTCGCTTTTACACCGTGTGGTTCACTTATATCTGATATCAGCATATCCCCTGTTTTGGCGGGTATGGCCTCAGTATCGTTCAAGAACTCCCCTTCCCCCTCAATAACAACAATACTCAGCTGCCCGTCAAGTTGATGAGAGTGCACCGGAAAAAGTTGACCTGCCCGGATATTAAAATTTATAATTTTAAAATAGGGCGAATCGTGGAGCACAAAATTCTTAATTGCGATGGGATTAAACTCTCGAGTCGTATCTAGTTCAATTTTCTTCATAATCATCCCCTTTGGTTAACTATTTTCAGTTGTCTTGCCAAATGACATCGTGCCATCAACTTCAATCTACCAACGAGCGGCAAAAACTGTATTGACCTAAGTCAATGATAGGATATTTTTCAAGGCAATCAACGAAAAAACCAGATAGAGCAAAAACCAGAAACCGATAAAGATCAGAAGGGGCTTCTTTAGATTGTATTGAGGATATAAAAAAATAAGAGCGATAATCAACAGACCCGGCCAGATTATGCCTGCCCAAAAAGGTGGAATATAGCGGAGAATCTCCTGCAAGCCCATAAAGAACCAGGGGCCACTGATATGAAACACCCCTACTTGATCCGGTTCCATTGGCGCCTTTACAAATGCGCAAAACAGGATCACCAGTATAACCAGCCAAGGATGGTTTCGCCAATTCACCGTGTATCGTCTAAGGTGCTCCCAGGAAAGAAAAATCCACAAGACGCACAAGCCAACCATATGGTTTGCATACACACGCCCCATCCCCACCTCTGACATTGAGAAAATAAGGGAGTTAACGGCAGTGCCCAAAATAGGTATAGACAACATGATATTTTCGGCAATAGCGCCTGCGGCTTTGCCGGTTGCGTCATCCCGCAAGACATAGCCCGTAAATAAAAGCAGTATACTTACCGCAGACGCTAAGATGAGCAGCGTCCACCGACGCGGCGTGAGTGACTTGAATTCGCCCTCAACAATTACAACCAGCAGATGAACAACAAGAAAGAGAACAAAGAGTTGACTTGCATAAAAGTGAAGTGATCGCCAAAAATCACCAAAGGGGACCAGGATATCCAAACTGCTTGCAGAATAATAGGGTGCAGCGGGGTCATAGTGCAAAGAGACGGCAATACCCGAAAAGACCGAGAGATAGAGAGCTACTAGACTTTTTGCCCCCCACTGAATTGACAGGATACTCTTAAAGAAATTCATAATAGGTACAATTGGTTGACTACGATATGGGCCACAATGACACTAGTAGAAAGGCGCGGAGATCGTTATGTTCTGCTTTTAAACAGTAACAATGAAGCCCTTCTGGTCGCCAGTCATTTTCTTGACTTCATAACGTTGTAAGTTTTTCACAGCAGGTCCGTCTAGCCTCAGGCCTTTAACTGAAAATTTACTCTGGTGGCATGGGCAGACGAGTTGCTGGCTGGTCTCATTATAGAAAACGCTACAGCCAAGGTGCGTACATTTTCGAGAAACTGCCCAGGGCCCTTGTGCGTCGACAAAAAGAATAAAATCCTTATCAAGATGAAATGCACCGACAGCAAGATCTTTATTGACCTGTATGTGAACTGGTTTCTTGGGGAGCTTAAAATTTATAAAACGTATAAAGGGGTAAAGGGTTGCGCCCACGACCAGTGCCGTCAGCCATCGACCGCCACTGACGAGGGTGCTGCGTCTTGTTGTTTGTGCAGGTGTCGTATGGTCAGACATAGAGCTTGCGCTGGTCGCCTTTTTCAAAACTACCAAACGAATCAAGCCACCACTTTTGGTACTGTTTAAGAATTTCAGGAGGATTATCAAGGTCTGGAATAGAAAGAGGCTCTCCGTTTTTAACAAACCTCACAAAGTTAGACCGTATGCCTCGCACTCCAGAAACAGGGTCAGGCACGGATCTGGTCACCAGAGAGGCGTCGGAAACTCCATGGTTAAAGGCCTTGGTCATAAATGGAGACTTGCAGCCGAACCCATGGGGTAAAAATACCGTATCAACCCGAATACCAGGTGTAACCTTGACGCGCACGGGCTTTAAAGAGCGAATACCATCCTGATTTTCCAGAAAGAGATACTGATTATCGTGAACACCTAACTTCTTCGCCACTCGATCATTAAGCCAAAGTTCAGGCTCAGGGTTTTCCTCAGAGAGCCAACTGATATTCGCAGTAGTCGAATTCGAGTGAACAGGCGATCGACCTGAGACGAGACGGCTATACCCGGGAGGAGGGAGCTGTACAGGCTCAAACAGTGGTAGCGGCGCCACTCCTCTCTCCTGAAGCTCTACAGAGAACAGGGCGATTGGCACAACCGGCGAGGCGTCAGCACTCTCATCAGCAACTCCGTTGGTTGGCCGAATTCTCGCGAAACCATTTTTCTTGATATCAACCAATGAAACACCCAGACCGGCCATTTCAAATTGAGTTCGTTCATCTACCGAATCAAAATGAAAATTTTCGCCTTTCCCAAGCCGGGAGCTGAGCTGCTTAACTATCCAATACGGATCTTTGACAGCAAAACGCGGTTCAACTAAAGGCTGTTTGGTCGCCACAATCTGGAAATCTGCCGTTTCGATAATTTCGGCACCGTCAGAGCGCTCAAGAAAGGTTGCTTCCGGCAGGATTATATCCGCATATAACGAAGTTTCCGATGGATAGATATCGCAGGTAACTATAAACTGAGCCTTTGCAAAGGCCGACTGAACGCGATATGGGTTGACTGCCGACTGAAAAGGATTTTGCCCCCAACAGGTAATAAAGGTTATATCCTCTGATAGAATTTTTCTAAAAATTGTTGCCGAAAGTTTTTCCTGCTGATCAGCAATTTGGGTTCTCAACATCGGCTCAACAGTTCGGGCAATCTCATTGGGCGAGCCAACCATGGCGGTCAATATAGCTTGAGCCCGTAAGCGCTGTACATCATTACCGTACCAGCCTGAAAACTGACCTGGATAAATAACGCTTTCCGGTGCCGAGCTGGCGATGAGTTCAGCCGTCCGCTTAATGTCTGCGACTTCAATATCACAAATACTGGCAATATCGGTCAAACTATAGTCACGAAGCTGATCCTGAAAACGGTCCAGATCCGATATCCGTCTATTGACCTGATCCCGATTATAGAGGCCACCTTCAATAATATATTTCAACCATCCCAATAACAGCGCAGTATCGGTGCCGGGTCGAATCAGCAGATGATAATCGGCCTTTGAAGCCACAGTAGAAACCCGCGGATCAACGACAACAAGTTTAGCCCCCTGAGCTATGGCCTTGGAAAAACTCCGCAACAGGGGAACCTGAACATTTTCACCAAAATGTGACCCTAAAAGAACAATGCAGCGGGCTCCATCAAAGGCCCCAGCACCATCAACTATTTTTTGTCCGGTTAAGGCGTAGGCAGTCTCCTGATTTTTGTGACATAACTCCTGAGAAGAGGCATTACGGTGCCGACAACCAAGGTCTGCAAAAAGCTCATCGATGTACCGGGAGGATGAGCCATTATGGAACAAGGCCAAGCCGTCTGGCCCTTTCTGGGCAAGCGTTTTCTCCAGGTGCAGAAAAATTGTATCAATAGCTTCTCCCCAGCCGATACGTGCCCACTTCCCTTCACCTCTGGCCCCAACACGTTTTAAGGGGTATTTCAACCGATCGGAATCATAGAGCATTTTGGTGGCAGCCAGTCCCCGCGCACATATCTTGCCGTTTGTCGATGGTGACTCAGGATTGCCCTCAATACGTATAAGTCGTCCACCCTGAACCACGCCCGTAATCAGGCACTTTGCCTTGCACAGACCACATACAGAATGAAGGCGCTGCCCATCTTCGGCCAGCAGGTCACCTGCTGGTGCCAAACCATCATTTTGCTGAGCGGCATTTGCGTAACGGGCCAAAGGAAGCATGCTGGCAGTTAGTCCGCTATGTTTTAAAAACTCTCTTCTGGTCAAGCCCATAAAATGTTCCGTTACTTCATAAATTTTTCACGCAGCTTTTCACAGACGTGGTCTGGAACCAGACCACTGATATCGCCACCATGCCGAGCTGCGTCTTTAATAATACTGGAACTGATATATATCCACCGAAAGCCGGTCATTAAAAAAACTGTCTCAACGTCTCGTTCAAGCCTTCTGTTCATGAGCGCCATCTGAAATTCAAATTCAAAGTCGGAAACAGCACGCATACCACGAACAATCGCCCTGGCCCCTTTTCGATAGGCGTAATCGACAATAAGTCCATCCACCCAATCAACCTGGATATTGTTCTTGGATTCAGGAAAACAGTTATTGATCATTTCAAGGCGCTCCTCAAGGGAAAACAGCGCCTTTTTGGAGGGATTTCTAGCCACAGCAATGATAACTCGATCGAAAACATACAAGGCTCTTTCGATGATATCAAGGTGGCCCATCGTAATCGGATCAAAGCTGCCGGGATAAACAGCAATCCTCTCACTTGTTTTTTCAGATAAAAAAGGTTCGTATTCGGACATGAATCTGGTTGATTTGTTAAATTAGCGTTTGCAGACGGGCGTTATGTTTTTTCTAGAAAGGCGACAGAGCCGAGCAATTTTATGCCTTACGGGTATAAAACCAAAAGCCGGTGTCACCGTAAACCCTTTTGTCGTAAACTGTCAGTATGCCACTTTGTTCTGGAAGCTCGCACGCCCGATACTCCTCACAAACAACCACACCGCCCAAATTAACCAAACCATTATCACATAGTTCAGTCAACACCTGATTACAATAATTTTTCTGATACGGTGGGTCAAGAAAAACCAGATCAAACCCAACCTGCTCGCCATTTACAGGCTCTGCAGTTCTCTTACCTAAAAAAAAAAGGCCCTTTGTAATATCGCGCTTAAAGAGCTGATATGACAAAAAGCCTATAGCTTGCAGATTTCTTTTAATCAGGGTCAGCGATTCAGTGCCACTGTCGACAAAAACGGTTTCACCTGCACCTCTACTTAAGGCTTCGATGCCCAAGGCACCGGTTCCGGCAAACAGATCGAGAACCCGACATCCTTTTACCCGTTCATTGCCCAGAATATTAAATACGGATTCACGGCAACGATCAGAGGTTGGCCGAATTGCGTGCTTCTTGGAGTTGCCTTCGGGAGAAAACAGTCTGCGCCCCCTGGCGCTACCGGCAATAACACGCAAAGTTAAACCTCAACATCGCAGAAGACCGCAGAAAACTGATTACACATATTCCTCTATAAGAACTTCGGCGATCTGCACCGCATTCAAGGCAGCACCCTTGAGGATGTTATCTGAAACAACCCAAAGATTGATGCCATTCGCAATTGACTCATCCTCACGTATACGGCCGACCAGTGTTTCAAACTTACCAGCGCAATCAAGCGCCATGGGATATCGGCTATTTGCAACATCATCGACTAGTCTCACGCCTGGCGCATCAGAAAGCAGCTCTTTTACCTGCGCCGCACTGATTTTCTCTTTGGTCTCGATGTTGACGGCCTCGGAGTGTCCGTAAACAACAGGCACTCTGACCGTTGTCGCCGTCACACCGATGGTAGAATCTTCAAAAATTTTGATGGTCTCATTGACCATCTTCATCTCTTCTTTCGTGTAGCCGTTATCAAGAAATGAATCGATATGGGGGATACAGTTAAAGGCAATCTGATGAGGATATACTTTATTTACCAAGGGTTTTCCCGCTGCCCAGTCACGCATCTGTTGGTGCAGTTCCTCAATCGCGGCAGCCCCGGTTCCGGAAACAGCCTGATACGTAGAAACAACTATTCGCTTGATGCCAACCTTATCATAAATAGGTTTTAAGGCAACCAGCATCTGAATGGTAGAACAGTTAGGGTTTGCAATAATCCCTCGTTTTTTGTACTGAGCAATCGCATGTTTATTGACCTCTGGCACAACAAGTGGAATCTCTGGATCCATGCGAAAGGCACTTGAATTATCAACAACAATTGCCCCTGCCGCGGCAGCTGCCGGCGCAAAATCAAATGACCGTGTAGCACCAGCCGAAAACAAGGCCACGTCAATACCAGCAAAGGCATCCGTGCTCAACAGCCCAACCGCTATCTCTTTCCCCCTGAATTTGAGCTTTTTGCCTACCGACCTCTCAGAAGCCAACAGCCGCAACTCGTTAATCGGAAAGTTTCTTCGTTCAAGCGTTTCCAGCATGGCACCACCGACTGCGCCTGTTGCACCAGCTATGGCAATATTATATCCATTTTCTCTACTCATTTTCTGCTCCACAACTTTTGTATTATTATAGGTTTAAAGGACTCACTTCCACAGACAGGCAACACATTTGCAACACCCCATGCCCCAATTCTTGATAGTAAGTTATTTGTCGCGAGTCTGTTTTAAAAACTCAAGGCGATTAAGACCATTAAGATAGGCTTTGGCGGCAGCTGTAATTATATCAGGGTCTGCTCCCTGTCCCAGAACAACTTTGCCACTCTCGTCTTCTATACGCACCATCACTTCCCCTTGAGCATCAGTACCGCCGGTAATCGAACTGACAGCAAAGTAGAGAAGTTTACTCTTGGTGCCCGTCAAGTTGGCGATAGCTTTAAAGGTGGCATCAATAGGCCCAACTCCCAATGATGCACCCGTAACCTGCTCGCCATTAACTTTGAGCATAACCGCAGATGTCGGCAGGGTTTTGCTGCCACTCATAGCTCCAAGTGACAACAACTCATACGATTCGGGAACTCGAAGAACTTCATCCATAATAATGGCTTCAAGATCCTCGTCAAACATATCTTTTTTGACATCCGCCACCTCTTTAAAGCGGTTAAACACCCTGTCAATTTCGTCTGATCCCAAACTATAACCCAGTGTTTCGACCCTGTCCTTTAGAGCATGGCGGCCGGAATGCTTACCCAAAACCAGTGAGCCCTGGGTAAGGCCAATATCGATCGGGTTCATTATTTCATAGGTACTGCGTTCCTTGAGCATTCCATCCTGATGAATACCGGACTCGTGAGCAAAGGCGTTAGCACCAACTATCGCCTTGTTCGGCTGTACGACCATACCAGTAATTGTACTCACCATACGACTGGTCGGGTGAATATACTCGGTGACAATGTCCGTGTAGACATTTGCCTGATCAGCTCTGGTGCGAAGTGCCATAACCACTTCTTCCATGGCTGTGTTACCAGCCCTCTCGCCAATGCCATTCATGGTACACTCTACCTGGCGGGCGCCAGCCCTGATCGCAGACAAGGAGTTAGCAACAGCTAAGCCCAGATCATTGTGGCAATGGACACTTAAAACGGCCTTATGAATACTTGGGATATTTTCAATCAGATATCGAATCTGAGCGCCAAACTCATCCGGCATGGCATAGCCGGTAGTATCAGGGAAGTTAAGGGTCGTGGCACCAGCCTTGATAACAGCCTCAAAAACTTTACAGACAAAATCAAGATCACTTCGCGAGGCGTCTTCCGCAGAGAATTCAACATTGGAGGTGTATTTTGCGGCATGCTTGACAGAGGCAACCGCTAAGTCGAGGACCTGATCACGACTCATCTTCAGCTTATGCTTCAAATGAATATCTGAAGTAGCCAGAAATGTATGAATTCTTGAATTTTCACCGTTTTTAAGGGCCTGCCAAGCCGTATCAATATCTTTCTCATTACAACGGGCCAGGCCTGCCACCTGAATGCCCTTTATATTGTCAGCAATATTCTTTACACAACTAAAATCACCCTTTGAGGCAACGGGAAATCCTGCCTCAATGACATCAGCTTTAAGTTTTACAAACTGCTGGGCCAATCGAAATTTTTCCTGCATATTCATGCTGGCGCCGGGAGACTGTTCACCATCACGCAAGGTTGTGTCAAATATAAATATTTTTTCTCGATTCATTGATTGATCGCTGTTTTTACTCATTGTAAATCCTCAGCACTAGTACTTTTAGCTGTTCAGAAGAGAGATAATCACCTATGACAAATACCCTAGTATGGTCTCACCAGCCTTAATCTTGTCTCCAAGTTTCACAGCAATTTTTGTATCAACCGGAAGGTATAGATCAACCCGAGAACCAAAACGAATAAGACCAAACCTTTCGCCTTTCACTAAAGTATCACCTTTTTCCGCCCAGCAGACAATTCGACGTGCGATCAGGCCAGCCATCTGGACAAAGGCCAGTTTGCGATCAGTATCGGTCTTAAGAATGACGGCGCAGGTCTCATTTTCCAAAGCCCCTCGGTTAGTATTGGCAGAATAAAACTGCCCTGGAGTGTAGATAATTTCATCAACCGTCCCAGAAAAAGGGGCCCGATTTACATGCACATTAAAAACATCCATAAAAACACTGATCTTATAGACCTCGGCCTTGACAAATTTATCATCAAAAACCTTCTTAACGACAATTACCTTTCCATCGGCAGGTGAAACAAGAGCCTCCGGATCATCTGTTACCCAACGCTCCGGATCCCTGAAGAAGTAGAGCGTAAAACCAGTAAGGACTATCCCGCCAATTGCGGTAAGGCCATAGCCAAGTAAGGCGGTGACAATTGTCACAAAGGCCGCAAACAGGATAAAAGGATAACCCTCTCGGGCAACTGGAACTCGTGGATTTTTCATAGTAGTTACCAATAAAACAACAAAGCACCACTTAAAGAAGTAGTGCTTCGGGTTAAAATCACACCCTCAAAAAATAAAACAGGTTGTGCGTGCTGTGTGAATTAATTACTTTATCGCCCTGGTCATGGCTGCGGTACCAGTCCTGACTATCTCCTGAATGCCTATAGGGCGTAAAATATCAATTACCGCCTGTATCTTGTTGGCATTACCGGTTATCTCAACAGCGTATGTTTTAGGACTTACATCAACAACTTTACCCCGGAAAATGTCGATAACGCGTAGCACCTCAGCCCTTGTACCCGCCTCAGCCTTGACCCTGATAATGGCCATCTCACGTTCAACATATTCATGTTCACTCATATCAGTAACCTTAATTACATCAATAAGTTTGTGAAGTTGCTTGGTGATTTGTTCAATAATTGCGTTATCGCCGCTTGTCACCAGCGTCAGGCACGAAACCTCTTTTTCAAGAGTAGTAGCCACAGAAAGACTCTCTATATTGAACCCACGTCCACTAAACAATCCAGTTACCCTGGAGAGTACTCCAGGTTTATTTTGCAGTAATACAGATAAGGTATGTCTCATTTGTTTTTCCTATTCATTAGATCATTAAACGCTTACAAAAGCCTTTATACTTTTAGCAACTGCCTGTCATCGCAACAAGGGAGAATCACACCAGCAGCATTTCGGTAGTGGCCTTGCCAGCAGGAACCATCGGATAGACTCCCTCTTCTCTGCTGATAACAAAATCCATGATAACGGTATTGTTGGTAGCCAAAGCTTCCTTGATTACCGGTTCAACTTCACTTGGCTTAGTTGCGCGCAGTCCGACTGCACCATAGGCCTCTGCAAGTTTAACAAAATCAGGTGCGACATCAAGGACGGTGGCCGAATACTGTTTGTTATAAAAAAGTTCCTGCCACTGCCGAACCATTCCCAAATAACTATTATTCAAGATGGCAATTTTGACAGGACATTTATACTGCCGTGCAGTGGCAAGTTCCTGAATATTCATCTGAATACTGCCATCGCCGGCGATATCGATAACAACCTTATCAGGCGCTGCCATCTGGGCGCCAATTGCAGCAGGGAATCCATAGCCCATAACACCAAGACCACCGGAAGTCATAAAATGATTCGGTTTATTGAAGTGATAGAACTGCGCGGCCCACATCTGGTTCTGCCCAACTTCCGTGGTAATAATGGCATCACCACCAGTCAACTCATGGAGCTTTTGAACAACAAACTGTGGTTTTATAACATCAGTCTCTTCAATGTATCCAAGTGGATGTTCAGTCTTCCACTCTTTAATCTGAGCAAGCCATGGCTCATGAATGGCAGCCTGCTCCTTGACATTAAACTCTTTGGTCTTGTCCAGCCAGGCATTTATCCCCGCCAGTGCGTTCTTACAGTCGGCAACAATCGGGATATCAACCTTGACATTTTTACTTATTGATGAAGGATCAATATCAATATGAATAATTTTTGCGTGTGGTGCAAAGGCAGAAATTTTTCCAGTTACACGATCATCAAAACGTGCACCGACGGCAATAAGCATATCGCAGTTTGCCACCGCCATATTGGCGTAATATGTACCATGCATACCAAGCATACCCATAGAAAGAGGGTCCGTTCCCGGAAAACCTCCAAGCCCCATAAGAGTCATGGTGACAGGAATATTAAGCTTCTTGGCTAGCTCGGTAAGCTCCTTACTTGCCTTTGAAGCAATAACTCCACCACCGGCATAAAGGACGGGTTTTTTAGCTTTAAAAATGGCCTTACAGGCTTTTTCGATCTGTCCTGAATGTGGCTCATAGTTTGGACGATACGTTCGCATCTTAACCGGAGCATTCTCCGTGAAAGTAACCTTAGCAACCATCACATCCTTGGGCAAATCTATAAGTACTGGTCCGGGGCGACCAGTGCGAGCGATATGAAATGCCTCCCGAATTGTTGGGATGAGATCGTTAACGTCTTTGACCAGATAATTATGCTTCGTGCAGGGTCTGGTGATTCCAACAATATCTACTTCCTGGAATGCATCATTACCAATTAAAGCTGTTGGAACCTGACCAGTAAAGACAACCATTGGAATTGAGTCAAGATATGCCGAAGCTATTCCAGTTACAGTGTTGGTGGCACCAGGACCAGATGTGGCAAGCGCAACCCCGACATCACCTTTTGTTCTGGCATAGGCATCTGCAGCGTGTACAGCTGCCTGCTCATGACGGACTAAGACATGGGTTATCTCTTTATCCTTAAGTAACTCGTCATAGATATCTATGACTGCTCCACCTGGGAATCCAAAGATACAACTGACATTTTGTTCTTTCAGGCATTTCAATAGGGCCTGTGCACCAGTGATTTGCATAAACGTATTATCCTAATATTTAGATTAATAAACCATACTATAAGCGCTATTCACTAAACTCCTTAAACGAACCATCAAATATATCCGCATTGCCGGAGATGTCAACAAGCTATTTTTGTGTTTCGACAGTTACCCCGCTCAGCACTTAAGGCAAACCTGAGAAGCCCTGCCGGGGAAAGCACCGCAACCATAACCCCTGTCCAGGAATTCATGGATGGCAGCAAGGCCTTCATGACCAAGATTAACGGAAAAATCATTTACATATAGATTAATATGATTGGCAATAACGGTATCATCAAGCTCTTGAGCATATCGTTTAATATAATCGTGGCATTTTTCAGGATTCTGACGCGCCCACTGCAAGCTCTGTCGAACACTCCCATCAATTTTTGCAATAAGTTCAGGCCCTAAATCCTTGCGAACAGCAATACCCCCCAGAGGGATTGGGAAACCGGTTGTCTCCTCCCACCACAAACCCAGGTCCTGAACCAACTCCAATCCGTGTTGCCGATAGGTAAATCGACTTTCATGTATAATAACACCGGCCTCAACTGATCCAGAAACAATTGCCGGCATAATCTGATCAAAGCGCATCTCTTTGAGCTGTGTAAACTCAGGAAAACACATCTTTAAAAGTAGTGACGCCGTAGTAAATCTGCCGGGAATCGCAACTGCTTTGGGGCTGGAAAACCGAGCCCCTTTTTTGCAGACAAGTAATGGGCCGCATCCTCGCCCTAAAGCACTCCCGGAACATAACAACTCATAGGAGTCCAACACGTGCCCCAAGGCATGAAAGGACAGTTTGGTAATGTCCATTTCAGCGCTCATTGCCCAGAGATTCAGGGTCTCTACATCTTCATAGTGCACTTCAGACAAGGAAAACCCGTCTGGGCGCGTCATGCCGTTCACCAGGGCGTTAAAGATAAAGGTATCGTTGGGACAGGGAGAAAATGCAAGAGAGAGCGATGGATACATTCGGCGGTCAATATCCTGATGCTTGAGATTATTAGTGCCTTACAGAGTATTTTCTTGTTTTTTTTTACAAGAAAATACTCTGCGAAAGGCACTTATCCCGTTCATCGGGGTTAGATCATTACGGTAACAGTTCAGGGAACTCTTACAACGATTCAACGATGCAGGCAACAGCTTTAGCACATTGAACGGCAGCCTCCTCAAGTTTCCAGGAGGCCGGGTTCCTGTTTTCAACAAAATTACTTATCGCCCTTACTTCCAGGCATGGCAGATCAAACTGTTGGCAAACCCTCATAACCGCCGCACCTTCCATGTTTTCACACAGCGGCTGAAAGCGTTTCCAAAAAAATTCCGCTCGACTGTCGCTGCCACTCACCCCATTAACAGAGATAAACGAACCTTTCCGGGAAGTCAGTCCCGAGCCATAAACGGCTGAAGATGCAGCAGACAGCATGGCCCGATCGGCCTCCCAGAAAGTAGGGAGATCAAGAGAATCAAAGGCCTCAATGCGGTCGCCATAACATATTCCCAGGTCAGCCAGGCGCTCATTTTCGGCAAGGCAGATATCCAGCAGCTTGACTCCTGTTTGGTGAAACCCCCCGGCAACCCCAAAATTAACTACGCCGCTGACAGTTCTACCGCGAGTTGAGCCTATAAAGCTGGTCAGGGTAATGGCTGTCTCGAGTAACCCTACCCCTGTAATAAGGTGGCAATACGTATTGTGCTGACCGAGCAAATCAGTGAGTGGTTTTAGTTCAAGCTCTGTTGCTGCTGCGAGCAATAGCATAGTCTATTTTTCACAGATAGCTTTGATGCTGTTATCTTGATTGAGCACAACAATCTGCGGTTTATAGTTCACCAGCTCATCATCGGTAAAGGCTGCGTAACTCACGATAATTACCAAATCGCCAACCAGGCCCTTACGAGATGCGGCACCGTTTAGCCCGATAATTCCACTTCCGCGCTCACCCTCAATAACGTACGTTTCGAAGCGTTCACCGTTATTAATGTTATATACACCAATTTTCTCAAAAGCCACCAAACCAACAGCATCCATCAAATTCCGGTCAACCGACAGACTTCCCTCATAACTGAGATGGGACTGCGTTACCGTGGCACGATGAATTTTTGATTTTAGCATATCACGTTTCATAAATACTCCTCACAGGTATAGCCACCAGATACCCGTTGTCAATCAATCGGGTCTTTCCAACTCTCACCGCCAGAGCCATTACCGAGCTGGAACAGACTTGTTTCTGCTCGATAAGGGTTAAATCATTAACTACCGATATATAATCAATTTCAGTAAACTTTACTGCATTAATACATTCAACTGCCTTTTCAATAATAACTTCAGCATCCCTTTCCCCTTGTGCAACTGAACTCCGTGCAGCCTCTAGGGCCGCAGAAAGGCACAAGGCCGACATCCGTTCACCAGGATTCAGATATTTATTACGGGAACTCATCGCCAAACCGTCTGGCTCACGAACAATCGGGTGACCAATAAGAGTAACATCCCAATTCATCTCCGTTACCATCTTTCTGATCACCGCCAGCTGCTGAAAATCTTTTTGGCCAAATACAGCCACCTGGGGCTTAACAATATTAAACAGCTTACCCACGACAGTTGTCACCCCATCGAAATGACCGGGGCGAGAACCGCCACAAAGATTCTTGGTCAGGTCCCCAACCACAAGGTTACAGCTAAAACCTTCCGGGTAAAGCGTCGATCTTTCGGGGGCAAAAAGAACATGGACACCACTCGCCTGAGCCCCTTCCCTGTCCTCATTAAAGGTTCGCGGGTATGCGTCAAAATCTTCGTTTGGACCAAACTGAAGCGGATTCACAAACAAACTTGTTACGACCCGATCGGCACGACTGGCTGCCTCTCGCATAAGGGCCAAGTGACCCTCATGAAAACAACCCATAGTAGGTACAAGAGCAATAGTCTTGTTGGCGGAAATCTGCCTGTTTGACCAGGCAGTCATCTCCTTAGGGGTAGTAATAACTTCCATATTTTGATTTTGGTGATTTCCGAGAACAGACTAAAAATTAAAAAAGAATTTGGCCCGGCAACTCGGGGGCGAGCCGCCTTTTATATGGCAAATCTTTCTTGTAATTAGTTAATCCGAGCAGTGAAGAATTAAGGTCACTGAACCCCTTTGAGTTGAGATATACGACCTTCTACCCAATCTTTTGTTGGACCAGGGCCCACATCCGGCAGATTAACATACCCCTGATACTGTGTTAAGGCCTGCTTAAAGTCCCCCGCCTCCTCAGCTATCCGACCGAGACCTAAATGGCCCTCGGAAGCGAATCCAGGTATCTCAATAAGTTCCTTATAGATTTGTTTTGCCTTCACAGTATCGGCAAGGTTCTCATAGGCTTGCGCTAAACTGAATTGCACAAGAGGATACAACGGATTTTTCGAGGAAAGGTTGTCTAAAGCTGATGCATAAAAGCCGGCGGCCTCTTGATACTTTCCATCTTTAAGGGCTAAGTGCCCCAATTCAACCTGTGCCCAAACGGCGCTTCCGGAGCTTGCATACTTGTCGGCAAGCTCTTTAAGCTGCTCGGCCTGAACCGCAGTATCATCAGCCGAAATAGCATCGTAAAGCATTGTCGAAGATTTTTCGCGCTGCACAGAACTGTACTTGGCAAAACCCTCCCAGGCCAGAAGACCAACAAACAAAACAGCAATCACAATCTTAATGTTTTTAGAGTTACTTCGAATAAAAGTAATTAAAGCAGGCGGCAGATTCATCTCTTCAAGAATCGCTCGTTTATCATGCGCCAGGGTATCTTCGTGTTTCTTATTAAAAACATCTGATTTAGCCATAAGTATCCTTTGCGCTGTAAATAACAGCACCATAAAACTTTCAAATTAAAAGTGAATATTGATTTGTATGCTAAGCTAGCGTATCATTAAAAACAACGGTTACTATTAACCACTCATCTGCGTTTTGAACAACAAAAAAATTTGTTTTGTGGTCACCTTATTACAACATGACGACACTCTTTGGTTCATTTTCCGGCCCGCGGTCTGCCAACAGCATTCAATCAGTTACGGAAATCAACCGTTCAATAAAACTAATTTTAGAAAACGGCTTTTCGTTTATCTCAGTGCGCGGCGAGGTTTCCAACATTCGTAAACCCTATTCCGGGCACCTTTATTTTACCCTCAAAGACGAATCCTCCCAGCTTCAGGCTGTCCTGTTCAAAACTCAGCAACGCTATCTATCGAAAGAGCTTGCCAATGGCGATAAAATTATCTGCCGGGGCCGCATTTCAGTCTACGAACCCCGAGGTGAGTACCAAATCACTGTCGACTCTATCGAATTTTCCGGCGAAGGTGAGTTGCAGCTTGCCTTTGAACAGCTCAAAAAGAAGCTTGATGCCGAGGGTCTTTTTAGCTCGGAACATAAAAAGAAAATTCCATTTTTGCCTCGGGCAATTGCCTTAATAACCTCCCCCACAAGTGCAGCAGTACATGATTTTTTGAAAATTTCAGGATCCAGGTTCGCCTCTCTGCCCATAGAAATTTACCCAGTGCGTGTACAAGGAAATGAGGCAGCCCAGGAGATAATTTCTGCTGTCCAGCAAGCCAACAATCGAGGTGTCGCAGACGTTATTGTTA